>NZ_JAMYTF010000009.1:0-179150 GCF_040322295.1 Mesorhizobium sp. M0159 | reverse complement strand
TGCAGTCGAAGAAGCCGCCCTTGCCCAGCATGAAATGGTCGCCCATCATCTCGGCGTGGTCGGAGGTCAGCACGATGACGGTGTCGTCCCATGCATCGGCCGCCTTGACCGCTTGCCAGACCCGGCCAAGCTGCGCGTCGACCTCCGAGATCATGCCGTAATAGAGCGCCCGGATGCGGCGAAAATTGTCGTCGCCCCAGTCGCGCACCTTGCCCTCCGAGCCGGGACGGAATTTCGACCGTTCCTGCCGGTCAAGTTCATAGGCGAGATAAGGGTGGCTTGCTGCTTCGGCCTGCCAGCTTTCGGCGCGGTCAAAAGCTGGACCAATGGCCGGATCGTACATGGCGTTGTAAGGCGCTGGCACGATGAAGGGCGGGTGGGGGCTGATGAAGGAAAGATGCGCGAACCACGGGGCATCGCGCTCCTGCTCGCCGAGCCAGCGGATGAATTCGCCGGCCAGGAAGGCCGACGGCGTCTCGTCCTTCGAATAGATTGGCGGACCGTTGCTGATCGCGCCGTCGTTTTCCAGGATTTCGCCCGCCGGGCGGTGAATGGCGGGGGAGCCGGCGCCGGCATCGACGCCGCGCGCCTTGAGCCATGACAGCCAGGGCTTCTGGTGCTCGGGCAGAAGCTGGCGCACGGTGAAGCCGGGCAGCACGCCTTCATAGCTTTTCAGCTGCGGGTCGCCAGGCGCCAGCGTGCGCGGGTCGCGCGCCATGTCGGTATAACCGAACAGCGTCGGATCATAGCCGAGGGCGCGTGCCCAGAGGGCTATGTTGCCGTGGCGGGCGTCGAGCGGCGTGCCGTTGCGGCAGACACGATTGTTCATCTGGTAGAGGCCGGTGTAGAGGCAGGCGCGCGCCGGCGAGCAAGGTGCGGCGCCGCCATAGTGCTTCTGGAACAAAACGCCCTCGGCAGCCAGCGCGTCGGCATTCGGCGTCCTTACCACCTTGTGGCCAGCAGCTGACAGGCAGTCGCCCCGCCACTGGTCGCAGGTGATCAGGAGAATATTGGGGCGTTTTCCACTCAACCGCTGTATCCTCATGCTGGCTACATGCGTCGCTCATGGAGCGCAATTTCGGCGAGTATGCAAGCCGGTCCAGTTTGCCGAATGGTGAACAAAACCTGCTTCGTCGTTCACTTTAACAGCACAGTCCATTCTGTGTTTGCCGCCTTTGCGGCCAGGAGGCGGATGCTCATATTTGCGTGGACAGCGGCAAGGGCCGCACCGGCACAAGGAAAGGAGCAGAAACATGCTCGACCAAGTCAAGGGCCTGCATCACGTCACCTCGATGGCCAGCGATGCGCGCCAGAACAATGAATTCTTCACCGGGACGCTCGGTCTGCGGCGGGTCAAGAAAACCGTCAATTTCGACGCACCCGATGTCTACCACCTCTATTACGGCGACGAGGTCGGCACGCCCGGCTCGGTGATGACCTACTTCCCGTTCCCGAACATCGGCAAAGGCCGCCATGGAATCGGCGAAGTCGGTACCACCGCTTACTCGGTGCCCGAAGGCACGCTCGGTTATTGGGAGAAACGGTTTGCCGAGCAAGGTGTCACTGGGCTGTCCCGCGAGGAGACGTTTGGCGAGAAGCGTCTTGCGTTCGCCGGTCCCGACGGCGACGGGTTTGCGCTGGTCGAGGACAGAGCGGACAACCGTGCGCCATGGGCCAAGGGTGGCATTCCCACCGACGAGGCGATCCGCGGCTTTCACTCGGTGTCGCTCAGGCTGAAAGATGGCGGCGCCACCGAAGAGCTGCTGAAATTCATGGGTTATGAGGAGGTCGACAAGTCCGGCAACGTCAGGCGGCTGGCGGTGAGGAACGGCAACGGCGCCGACGTCGTCGATATCGAATCGCTGCCAGGGGCCGGCTTCGCCAATCTCGGCGCCGGCTCGGTCCACCATGTCGCTTTCGCCGTCGAGAACCGCGCCAAGCAGATCGAAGTGCGCAAGGCGCTGCTCGATACAGGTTATCAGGTGACGCCGGTGATCGACCGCGATTATTTCTGGGCGATCTATTTCCGCACACCGGGCGGCGTGCTGTTCGAAGTCGCCACCAACGAGCCGGGCTTCGACCGCGACGAGGATACCGCCCATCTTGGCGAGGCGCTGAAGCTGCCGTCGCAACACCAGCATTTGCGGCCCTATCTCGAGCAGCATCTGCAGAAACTGGAAGACTGAGGGCAAGGTCATGAGCAAGGATTCGTATATTCACAAAGTGCTGCCCGGTTCGCCTGATGGACCGCTGCTCTTCGTCTTCCATGGCACCGGCGGCGACGAGGCCCAGCTTCTGTCGCTTGGACGCGATCTCGCGCCGCAAGCGACGATCGTCGCTCCGCGCGGCGATGTCTCGGAACAAGGCGCCGCACGCTTCTTCCGCCGGACCGGCGAGGGCGTTTACGATATGGGCGACATCACGCGAGCGACGGACAAGATGGCCGGCTTCGTCAAGGCACATGTCGAGACGGCAAGGCCATCTTCGGTGCTCGGCCTCGGTTACTCCAACGGCGCCAACATCCTGGCCTCGGTGCTGTTTGCCGAACCGTCGCTGTTCGACGCAACGGTGCTGATGCATCCGCTGATCCCGTTCGAGCCGGAGGTCAAGGGCAGCCTTGGCGGCAGCCGCATCCTGGTCACCGCCGGCAGGCGGGACCCGATCTGTCCGCCTGATTTGACGGCGCGGCTTGAAGCCTATTTGCGCGCCGATGGCGCCGATGTCACAGTCGAGTGGCATGACGGCGGCCATGAGGTGCGGCCGAGCGAGATCGAGGCGGCGCGGCGGTTGTTCGCCCTTGCGCCGGATGAAAGGACCGCAAGCCATGTCTGACCTATTGCCCGAGATCGAGATGGAGGACCGCGGCTCGAAGGGCCGCTACCTCCTGCGTGGGCCGGGCGGCGCCGAGGCTGAGATGACCTTCACCAAGATCGGCGAGCACCAGATCATCATCGACCATACCGAAGTGCCGGATGCATTTCGCGGCCAGGGCGCGGGGCTTCGCCTGGTCACCCGTGCCGTCGAGGATGCACGTGCGGCGGGCAAGACGATCATCCCGCTTTGCCCGTTCGCCAATGCCCAATTCCGCCGCCATCCGGAATGGGCGGACGTGCTGAAGCGGTAAGCACAGCCCCTCGATGAATGACAGGAGAAGGGGTGCGCGGCTTTACCGCGTGCCCCTTTGGCCATTGGAGGCGTACAAACACAGCGGCAACATGCGGGATTTGCGCAGAGCGCCAACCTTGCCTAAGTATTGCCAGCAACCGGCTCGCCGTCCGCGGCCCGACCACTTCAACCGAATGGCCCTCCATGACCGAATCCGATCTCGTTCCCGTCTTCGACGGCCACAACGACACGCTGCTCCGGCTCTACCAGTCGAAGGATGCGGACGTCGAAAAGCTGTTCGTCGAGGGGACGCCAGGTGGCCACATCGACCTGCCGCGCGCGAAGAAAGGCGGGTTTGCCGGCGGCATGTTCGCGATCTTCCCGCCGCCTGTCGAGAAATCCAAACGCGGCGCGGTGCCGCTGGCGCCGAGCGACAGCGAGCCCTTGCCACCCGAGATTCCGCGCGCCGATGCGCTCAACTCCACCGTAGCGATGGCCTCGATCCTGTTCAGGCTGGAGCGGGCTTCGGCACTTACTGTATGCCGCAGCGCCGGCGATGTGAGGAAGGCGATGGCGCAAGGCTCGATCGCGGCGGTCTTCCATATCGAAGGGGTCGAGGCGATCGACCCTGAGCTCACCCTGCTCGACGTTCTCCACGCAGCCGGCCTGCGCTCGCTCGGTATCGTCTGGAGCCGTCCCAATGCCTTCGGCCACGGCGTGCCGTTCCGTTTCCCGTCATCGCCCGATACAGGGGCGGGGCTGACCGATGCCGGCAAGGCGCTGGTGAAAGCCTGCAACCAGCTGAAGATCATGATCGATCTTTCGCATCTCAACGAAAAAGGTTTCCGCGACGTCGTCGAGATCAGCGACGCACCGCTGGTCGCGACCCATTCCAACGTGCACGCGATCTGCGGCCATTCGCGCAACCTCACCGAATGGCAGCTCGGCGCGATCCGCGACTCCGGCGGCATGGTCGGGCTGAACTTCGCCACCGGGTTCCTGCGCGAGGACGGCAGGATGAACGCCGACACCGGCCTCGACGTCATGGTGCGCCATGTCGATTCGCTGCTGCAGGCGCTGGGCGAAGACGGCGTCGGCCTAGGCTCGGATTTCGACGGCGCCATGATCCCGGCCGTGATAGGCGATGTTGCCGGCCTGCCAAGACTGCTCGACGCATTCGCGGCACGCGGCTTCGGGCGCGCGCTGATCGAGAAGATCGCCTATCGCAACTGGCTAGGCATGCTGGAAAGGACCATCGGCTAAGCGGGTGATGCCGGCTTGACCGGAACGCGTTTTGGGGGCGGACTATTCGAAACCCATGCGTTTAAGCCAGTCCTGGCCAATGCCGCGATCACGGATGATCGGCAGCGGATCCGTCGAATCCAGGCGTGCGCAGATGCGGTAGACCTCGAGCGTCTCGGCGTTCATCTCGCCGCGTTTGTAGAAGAACATGGCCGCGGCATAGCGGGTGCGGCCCGACCATTTTTCGCCGAGCGGCGTGTTGATCAGCTGCCACTGTTCGGCGGCTTCGGTGTCGAGTTCGGGACTGTCGGTGTCGTCGGCCATATTTAGAAATCCGCGGGCGGACTGGTGCGGCGGTCGAGTTTGATGACCAGCCGCGGCGCCAGTTTGGCACGCCTCAGCAGCTTTTGATATTGCAGCTCGCGCCTGGCGTAGATCTCGACCCAAGGTCCGCTGCAGGCGGGCTCGGCGGCGCTGATCTGGTCTGCATCGCCGGGATCGCTGCCTTTCGCCGACGGTGCCTTCGACGTCGTTTTCTCCAAGGATGCAATCTCGACGAGAACATTCGAATATGGGCAGCCGTGCAGAAGGTGCTTGACAGTGGCAAACACCGTCCCACTGATCTTCGCGGCCGAAGCCGATCGGCTAGCCGGCGATGCTGGAGACCATCACCCCGATGAAGACAACAGAGGCGCGCGAAGCCCTCCTCGAACCGGCGCGAAAAAGCGATTCCGATAAGCGCGGCCGCAAGGCGTCGAAAGAGACCAGGCAGCTTCAATTGATCGAAGCGACGATCGATTCACTGGCCAAGCGCGGCTATTCGGAGACGACGATGGCCGACGTTGCCGACGGCGCCGGCCTGTCTCGCGGCATCGTCAATTTCCATTTCGAGAGCAAGGAGAAGCTGCTCGTCGCGACCTTGCAATACATGTATGACGAGTATTCGGCGCATTGGCGCAGCGCCTTGCAAAAGGCCGGCGATGATCCCGCCTGCCAGTTGCAGGCATTGGTGGCGGCCGATTTCGACCGCTCGATCTGCAACAAGCGCAAGCTGGCTGCCTGGTGTGCCTTCTGGGGCGAGGCCAAATCGCGACCGAAATATCAGGCGCTGAGCAGCGCACGCGATGCCGTCTACCAGAACATCTTCATCGATCTTTGCGCGGCGCTCAAGCAGAGCGGCTTCTATGCCTATGAGCCGCAAGTCATGGCGCTGGCGCTCAGCGCCATGCTGGATGGTCTGTGGCTGCGTTTGATGATGGGCACCGAGGACGCCACACGCGAGACGGCGCTGCAGGCCGCGAACGAGTTCCTGTCTGCGGCATTCCCCAAGCACTATCCGAACTCTGCAGCCCGCGGTGGCAGGCCGGCGTGAACCATCAAAAAGAGGGTGGACCAGCAATGAAGACAATGATCCGGCCCCTGACATTCGAGAAGAGCAAGGCCGGCTAATGAAGTTCAAGATTGAACGAGCCGATGTGGCCATCGTCGGCGCCGGCTTCACCGGCCTGTCGGCCGCGCGTGAATTGAACCACGCCGGCATCGATGTCGTGCTGCTCGAAGCCCGCGACCGTGTCGGCGGCCGCGTCGAAGCCGTGCAGAACGGGCTCGGCGAGCGGATCGACAGCGGCGGCCAGTTCCTGTGCGAAGACATGCCGGAATTAATGGCGCTGGTGCGAGCGCGCGGCAAGACATTGGTCGAGACCCATGTCGCAGGCGAATTCGTCACGCAGCCGCGAATGAGCGAGGCGCAAGCCGGGCGCACTAACGGCACCGCGATGCGAATGCGCGAGCGGATGAATGCGATCGCACCGACCGACCCGACCATTGTCGGCTTGACGGTCGCGGCATGGCTCGATCGCCAGGCCGATCCCGACGATGCGAAGGCCGCCTTTCGGTCGATGATCGAGGGCCTGTGGTGCCTGGCAATGGAAAGGCTGCCGCTGTGGTACTTGATCGACAATGATCGCCGCATCACCAACGAGGTGTCGGAGCTGCAGTATTTCGTGGGCGAAACCATGCATTCGCTAGCGGATGATCTTGCGCGGGATCTCGGCGATCGACTGCGGCTGAATACAGCTGTCGAGGCCATTGAGCACGGGCCGGGAGGGGTTCGCGTCGTTTCGCCTGCCGGCGCGATCGAGGCACGAGCGGTACTGGTCGCCGTACCGCCGATGATGGCCTCGAGAGTGGATTTCGTGCCGCCGCTGCCGGCTGTGCTGAAGAGAGCCCTCGGCGTCTGGCAAAGCGGCGCGGTGATCAAAATGCTGGTGCGCTACCCCAAGGCTTTCTGGCGCGACAGGGGCTTGAGCGGCATGGTGATGTGGCGCGACCCGCACGGGCTTTTTGCCTGCGATGCCAGCAGGGACGAGGATCACGCAGCCCTTGTCGTCTTCATCGGCGGGCCGCTGGCGCAGCGCTGGCGGGATCTGGACGACGCGGCGTTGCGCGCAAAGGTGACGTCAAAGCTGGAAGAGGCGCTCGGTATCGAGGCGGCCGGCATCATCGATCTCAGTTATCGCGACTGGACTGGGGATCGCTGGAGCGGCGGCGGTTACAGTGATCTGATCGTCGATGCGACGGCAACCGATGCCGAACGCATTATCCGCGCCGGCGCGTCGCGGATCCATTTCGCCTCGTCGGAGCTGTCGCCATCATTTCCGGGCTACGTCGAGGGCGCCATCGTCGCCGGCCGCATTGCTGCGCTAAGAATTATTCAGTCTGCCATCGCCAGCAGAGCCTCGGGGTCATAAGCGAGGCGGATCAAGGTGCCGAGCGCATCGACGCGCATTGCCACGAGCTCGGCCTGCTGGTCCGGCCACTGATCAACATGCGCGTGATGTCGCCGCCATTGATCATCACGCGCGACCAGATCGACGACATGGTGTCGATCCTGCGCGAAGGCATTTCGCGCACGATGGACGATCTGCGCCGCGAAGGTGCCTGGCGGGGATAGGCGTTTATCGCCGGCAATCTCGCCATTGCTGACAACGATCGTCCGCGCCTACGATGTCCGGCAGGGGCCTCGATCGCCTGTCTCTGGCCGCATCTCTGGGGAAACAAAGCATTGATGACCTATCGGGCCTGTTCGGCCTCGCCGGTAAAACCGCCTTAATTTCCGGATTGAGCCGCGGCATTGGTCGGCCGCTGGCAACGTGGGCGAGGTCGATGAACTGGGCGGTGCCGCGATCTTCCTGGTTTCCGACGCGTCGAGCTTCATGACCGGCCAGATGATCTATGTCGACGGCGACATGACCGGACCCGTATGAGCGTGACTGTCGCTGTCGGGCGCATGGAAGATCGGTCGGCCTCGGGCCCGCCCCGCAAAAGGCAGGGCTCGTCATTTGCACACTCTTATCTTCACCGCTAAGCTTCTCTGGCTGGGGTATTTTCCTCAGATCACATTCGCCATCCCAAGGATATCATGACACCCGACACAGCAACGCGCGAACAGTTCGCCATCGATCTCGCGCGGCGCGCCGGCGCGCTCGGCCTGAAGTATTTTCGCGACCTCGACAGCCTCGCCATCGAGAGCAAAGGTCATCAGGACATGGTCTCGCAGGCTGACCGCGAGGTCGAGCTGTTCATCCGTGCGGCAATGAAAGCCGCCTACCCGACCGATGGAATTGTCGGCGAGGAGCATGCCTCGGTCACCGGATCGAGCGGGCATGTCTGGGTGATAGATCCGATCGACGGCACCGCGAACTTCGTGCGGGGCATCCCGGCCTGGTGCGTGGTCATCGCCTGCGCCAAGGACGGCGACACTGTCGTGGGTGTCATCCACGAGCCCTCTACCGGCGAAACGTTCCATTGCCGCAAGGGCGGCGGCGCTTTTCTCAACGGCAAGCCGATCAGGGCAAGCGCGGCCACCAGCCTGACCGACGGCTCGTTGGGCACCGGCTTTTCCAACCGCGCCGAAATGCAAAACGTCGCAACGCTCATCGGCTTGCTGTTTTCAAAAGGCGGCGTGTTTTTCCGTAACGCATCCGGCGCGTTGATGCTCGCCTATGCGGCCGCCGGCAGGCTGCTCGGCTATGTCGAAGAGCATATGAACGCCTGGGACTGCCTGGCAGGCATGCTGCTGGTGGAAGAAGCCGGCGGCACGATCGTCAAGCCCGACCCAAAGACGGTTCTGGAAAACGGCGCGCTGGTGATTTGCGCCGGCAGCGGTGTGTTCGCCCAGGTCCGCCAGCTCTGCGTGCAATCCTTCAAGCTTTGATCAGAACCGGTCCGCGCTCCGGAAAGCCGATGCCGACGCTGTCGCCTGCCTGAAACGGCGCATCGATGTTGTGCGATATTGCAAACACCTGGCCGTGCGGCGTGGCGATGACAAGCTCGAGATGGCTACCGATATAGGTGACCTTTTCCAGCCTGCCCGCGATCGTCCGTGGTGCACCGGCAGGGCCGATCTCGATGCGGCTCGGACGGACGGCCAGCTTCGCCGGGCCGACCAGCTGGCCTCGCGCCGGCAGTTTCAAGGCCAGCGAACCCAGCCGGACGGCAGCTTCATCACCTTCTACCGAAACCACCTCGCAATCGAGGATATTGGCTTCGCCGATGAAGTCGGCGACGAAAGCGTTGGCCGGTGCGTCGTAGAGTTCGCGTGGCGTGCCGTCCTGTGCGATCACCGCTTTGTTCATGACGATGATACGATCCGAAACCGCCAGCGCCTCTTCCTGGTCGTGTGTGACATAGACCACCGTCAGCCCAAGCTTGATCTGGATTTCCCTGATTTCCTCGCGCACGTGCCGGCGCAGCTTGGCGTCGAGATTTGACAGCGGCTCGTCGAACAGCAGCACTTGCGGTTCGAGCACCAGCGCGCGCGCCACCGCCACGCGCTGCTGCTGGCCACCCGACAGCTCGCTTGGCAGACGCGCCTCGAAACCGGTCAGGCCGACCAATTCCAGCCCGGCACGGGCCCGAGACGCAGCCTCCTTCTTGTCATGGCCGGAGAAGCGCAAGCCATAGGAGACGTTTTCCATCACCGTCATGTGCGGAAACAGTGCATAGGACTGGAAAACCATGGACACGTCGCGGTCGGTGGCGGGCAGGCGGGTGACATCTTTGCCGCCTATCAGAATGCGGCCGCTGGACGGCATTTCAAGGCCGGCGATCATGCGCAGCGTCGTCGTCTTGCCGCAGCCGGAGGGCCCGAGAAGCGTCACCAGCTTGCCGGCTTCGATCGCAAGCGAGATGTCGTCGACCGCCGGCATGCTGGCGCCCGGATATGTCTTGGTGACATGGTCGAAGGTTACCGAGGCGGCGTTGCTGCGAATTTCGGCCATCACCCGGCTCCTGCTATTGTGGTCGGGCCGCCGGCCGTTCCGGGCAGGCTGACATTGGTGCGCACGCTCCAGCCGCCGTCGCCCTGCTGGATGCCGCGCCGGCCGATATTGCGGCTGCCGACAAGCAGCTGCATCAAGCCAATTACCATCAGCATGACGACGATCAGCACCGTCGAATAGGCGATGGCGATGCCGTATTCATTGTTCTCGACACGTCCAACGATGTAGCTGGTCGAGAGATCGTAGCGCGCGCTGACCAGAAAGATGACGGCGCTGATCGCGGTCATGGCGCGCACGAAGGAATAGACGAGCGCCGCCAGCATTGCCGATCTCAGCAAAGGCAGGATGACGCGCCTGAAGGTCTGCCACGAGTTGGCGCCAAGCGTCAGTGAGGATTCATCCAGGCTACGGTCGATCTGCGACATCGAGGCGACGCCGGCGCGCACGCCCACCGGCATGTTGCGGAAGATGAACGACAGTACGAGGATGATGCCGGTCCCGGTCAGCTCGATCGGCGGCACGTTGAAGGCAATAATGTAGCTGACGCCGATGACGGTTCCCGGAATCGCGAACGAGAGCATGGTCGCAAATTCGAAGGCGTTCTTGCCGCGGAAATTCTGGCGGACCAGAAGATAGGCGGTCAGAAGCCCGATCCCGGCCGTCAGAGGCGCCGATATCAGCGCGATCTCCATGGTCGTCCAAAAGGAGCTCCATGCCGAGCCCGACCAGTGGATGCCGAATTCGTTCCAGCCGACGGAGAACGCCTTCCGGTAGTGCTCCAGTGTCAGGCTCTGGTCGACCCCCCACAGCTTGACGAAGCTGCCATAGAAGATCACCGCGTAGACCACTACGGTGAATGCCGTCCACAGTCCGGCGATGACATAGAGCGCGTATGTCAGCCCGGCAGGCAAGCGCGGATGGACGCCGGCGTCGCCCTTGCCGGTGACGGTGGTGTAAGAGCGCCTGCCGATCCAGAAGCGCTGCGCATAAAAGGCGCCGAGCGTGAAGGCCAGCAGCACCAGCGCCAGGATCGCGGCAAGTGCCGCATCGTTCTGCGCGCCGACAATGGCAAAGAAGATTTCTGTCGACAGCACGTCGTAATTGCCGCTCAGCACCAGCGGATTGCCGAAATCGGCCATGCTCTCGATGAAGCCGAGCAGAAAGGCGTTGGCAAGGCCCGGCCGCATCAGCGGCAGGGATACGGTCCAAAAGGTCTGCCAGCGGCTGGCTCGGAGCGTCTGGGAGGCCTCTTCCATGGACGGGCTGACGCCTTCGACGACGCCCATCAGCACCAGGAAGGCGATCGGCGTGAAGGCGAGAACCTGGGCAATGAGCAGGCCGGGAAGTCCATATACCCAGCGTGTCGGCTGGAAACCGAAGAGACCGGCCACGCTCTGCGTCACTGCCCCTGACAGTCCGAACAACAAGATGATGGCAAGGCCGATGACGAAAGCCGGCGTGATGATCGGCAACACGGTCAGGGCGCGGACCAGCTTGCCGTGGCGGAAACCGGTACGGGTCACGACCAGCGCGAACACCAGCCCCAGAAACATGGTCAGCAGGCCGACGAGCACGGCCAGCAGCAGCGAATTCCAGGCCACGCCGCAGCGGCTGCCGCCGGCAAGACAAGCCAGGCTCCACAGCCGCGAACTGAACAGCTTGGCCAGGAACGCGACAGGCGAGTAGCCGCCGTCGTCGGTCTGCATGGCATTGGCCAGCATCATCAGGATCGGCATGAAGATGAAAATGGCAACCATGGCGACGACAAAGCCGATCGAGCCGACGACGAAGACGTCGCCAGAGACGGCGCCGCGCGCGGCAACACCCAGGGTGAAAAGGAACAGAAAGGCACCGCTGACCAGCAAGGCGCCGTAGCCCATGCCGAATTGGCGGTCGCCAAGTTCGCCGAACAGGCTGGTGAGCCAGCCGAATTGCCAACCGCGCAGCCCGATGGCGAAGCCCTGGAACAACAGCCAGCCAAATCCGGCGGCGCCGACAATGATCAGCAGCCGGCTGAAAACCGGATCGGATTTGGTGCGGCCCCACAGAAGCAGCGGCACCGCCAGCAGCAGGCCGAGCGGCGCCAGCCACAGTTTCTCGCCCTTGAGGGCCAGAACCAGTGCCGGCGCGAATTCGCTGTCGGACGGGTAACCGTCGAACAGCCAGGAAAAGCCGAAGAACCCGTCCTCGATGCCGTACCAGGGCAGCACGGCAAACCCCAGCCATCCGACCGCCATCCAAAGGACGGCGACCGGTTCAATCGGCCAGCGGGTTTCGCGGAAGCGCATCTGCTATTGCGGCAGCGATGCGACCTCCTCGTCCCATTTTTTCAGCAGCCGCTTCCGCTCTTCGCTCGAGCCGTACTTCTTGAAGTCGTAGTCGATCAGCTTGATGGTGGAGAGGTCGGGCGCCTTGTCGGAGGTTTTTGCCGCCTTGTTCGACGGAACCTGGAACGACCCCGCCTTTTGCGCCATGGACTGGACGTCGGCCTCGAGCGCCCAGTCGTAGAATTTTTTCGCAGCCTCCAGGTTCCGCGCCCCCTTGATGATCGATTCCGAGCCGATCTCGTAGCCGGTTCCCTCGCAAGGGGTGACCGGAACGATCGGGAAACCTGCGACGACCTGCGACACGGCGTCGTGGATGAAGACGATGCCGATGGTGGTCTCGCCGAGACCGGCGGCCTTGATCGGCGCCGAACCCGACTTGGTGTACTGGTTGACGTTCTTGTGCAGGGCTTTCATGTATTCGAAACCCTTGTCCTCACCAAACAGCTGAACGATGGTCGCCAGCATATTGTATGCGGTCCCCGAGGAATTGGGGTTGGCGACCTGGATGTGCCCCTTGTATTCGGGCTTGATCAGATCGGCCCAGCATTTCGGTTCGGGCAGATTGTTCTTGGCCAGCAAATCCTTGTTGTAGCCGAAGCCCAGCGCACCCGAATAGATGCCGACCGTGCGGTAGCCGGACGTTTCCGCCTGCTTGATCGCCCAGGGCTGCAACTGGTTGAGCAGCGGCGATTTGTATTCCACTGTCAGGCCCTCCTCGGCTGCCTGCAGATGCGGATCGCCGGTGCCGCCCCACCAGATGTCTGCCTTTGGGTTGGCGGCCTCGGCGCGCAATTGCGCATAGATTTCGCCAGCGCTCTTGCGGGTCATATTGACGGTGATGCCGGTCTTCTCCTCGAACGCCCGCGCCGTCTGCTGGCACCAGACCTCGTCAACGCCGCAATACATGGTCAGGCTTTCGGCGGACGCCGATGACGACGCGGCCCACATACCGGCGGCGAGGATGCCGGCGCCGAGAATTGCCCTTTTTATCATGTTGAAATTCCTCCCTAAGTTATTTGCCGACTTATGAAACCCAGATACGCGGAAAATTCAAGTTGGAAGGGTACGGCCGCCTTTGCGCCTTTCGCCGACTTCCCGCTCGATATGTTCGACAGGTTGATGCGGATCAATCTTTGCAGTCACCTGGCCGATCGTCCAGCGCTGCTGAACATCCTCAGACGATGGCCCGGTCCCAGCCGCCATAATGCGCAGCGCTGCGCGTGCCGCGCGGCAGGCTGAGCCCGACCAGCAGCGCTCCGATCGCCAGATTGGCGAGGCTCGCGGCCGCGCCGCCGGCGAGGATGAACGGAGAGAGGGCAATCCAGGCTCCAAGCGCGATGTTCAGAAAGCGGACGGCGCGCGCCACTTCGGCCATCGCAGTAACGGCGATCATGATGATGAGGCAACCGGTGACATGATCGCTAAGGTAGAGCGGCGGACTTGTGCCGAAGACAAGCGGCGTGATCATCAGCAGGGCGCCGGCGAGCGTGCTGGCGACAAGGGTCCACGGGAAGTTCACACCGCCGGTGATGAAGTCCCGCGCCACTGCCGATAGCGACCGGTCGAGATCCGGCGTCGGCGTCTGGTCCTCCGAAAGCGCCGGGCCGCCGCACCAGAATGTGCGCCAGAACGGCTCTCCCGCCTGTTTCGCACGCCAAAGATACTGGCAGCTCGCCAGCACCTCGTCCACCGAATAGGGGATGAGCACGACCGTGACGGCGGCCTGGACGATGCAGAGCGTGCACAGCGCCCCGATGAGCGGTGGCTGGATGATGATGAAGCCGACGCTGACCACACCGAGCGGAACGACCAACAAACCGAACAAAAGCACTATCCACGGCATGGTGCGCCAGCGGCGGCGATCGCCGATCGCGCCCGCGAGGATATCCAGCGCATAGGCAAAGGCGCCCAGCCCGGCATCGGCGATCGGAAAACCCTTGGAGACCCAGGAGGTGACCACCGCCTCGCTGCCATTGCCGGCCGGCGTTTCGCCCGGGCCGAAGAACGGATCCCAAAGACTGTCGATGTGCCCTAGCTGATAGGCAGCGAGATAGCGCGAGACGAACAGGCCGACAAAGGCGAGGCCGATTATGGGAATGCGCTGGGTGAAGAGGGAGGGCGAATAGCTCCAGCCGAGCGGGCGGTCGTCATCGGCGGCAAGGGCACGCCGGCTGATACCCGGCGTCGGCGGGATCATCACCGCGAACGCGACGATCAGCATGCCGGCCAACGTGTCGGTCGCGTAGGCTCCGGCGCTGGTGGTCCAGAACAGCAGCGGCGCGAACATCACCCAAACCCCGATCGAGGCGGTGATCCATTGCAGCCCGTGCCAGCGCCGGCGCATGCCGACAAGCGCCAGCGACAGGATGGCGAGGCCGGATACAATCTCACTGATGCCGAGCCTGCCGTCGCGCGTCTCCGGCGAGGCGATCTCATGTCCGAGCGCCGGCGGAATCGGTGCTGAAGCGGGATCGAACAGGCCGAGCGTGAAGGGCGACGCCACGAGCCACAGCCCGATCGCAACGTTGGTCAGCGGCGCCCAGAGCGTTGCGGCCCGGTGGCGTTCGGTTTCCGCCTCGACCTCGTCGTCCGAGCGCTCGAGCGGGCGCTGCAGCCGTTCGGCGGCCTGGTCGAGCTCGGGCGCGGAAGCGGCGACCGCCGACGGTTCAAGCTTGTTCTTCTTGTACCAGTCGGTAGGATCCGCCTTCAGCCGCCGGATCATTTCCGGCAAGGTAGCGGTCAGGCTGTGTCGCGGGTTCCAGCCAAGCAGGCGCCTGGCGCGGGAGATGTCGATCTCGTAGTGATCGTCAGCGTTCTCGATCATCCATGGCTTGATGTCGGTCTCCTGGTCGAGAACCTTCTCCTGCATCCAGGCGCCGAGCTTCGTCACCTCTTTCGGCAGGGACAGGGTCCGCCAGGTCTCGCCGTGCAGGAGCTGCCCGATCTGCTTCTGCATCTCGTCGTAGGACGGCGTCTCTTCTTCGCCGATCAGCAGTACGGTCTCGTTGGGAAGCGCGCTGCGCCGGTCGACGGTGCGGACCACGGCGTCGACGAGATCGTCCAGATGCAGGTAGGGCTGGCCGGTGGTGATGTCGCCGGTGAAAAGATAGGCGGTCGGCATGCGCTCGAAAATGCGGGCGATCTGCTGGGCGATAAAGGCCGCGTGACAATTCTCGTCATAGACGCCCGCCAGTCGCAGGATCGCAACCTTGACGTGGCCGTGCTCTTTCAGGATCAGCGTCTCGGTCTCAGCCTTCGATCTCGGATAGGCCCAGGCCGGATCGATCGGCGATCGCTCGTCGATCCTGGCGCCCTTTGCCGGGCTCGGCGCATGCACCAGCAACGTGCTCGAAAACACGAACTGCTCCGTCTCGAGCCCTCTCAGCGCGTTCAGCAGCCGGCGCGTTCCCTCGACGGTCACCGCGCCGTATTTCGGATTATCCTCGCCGGTCGTGTCGTAATAAGCCGCGAGATGGATCACCGAGGCAACGCGGCCGCCGCTCCGCTCGCGCACCTCGGCCAGTGCCTTCGCCACGCTCGCGTCCGAGGTAAGGTCGATCTCGATCGTCTCGACGCCGGGCAAGGATCGTCTGGCAACATCAAGGCCGATGATGTCGTAGCGCTCCATCAAGCCGCGAGCGATGGCTTGGCCCAGAAACCCGCTGCTGCCTGTGATCAGGACGGTGGGACGGGTTTTGCCGGTCATGGCGAATCTCCTTGGCGATAGCCGGGTAGAAGAAGCCGAATGCTTCGGTCGCACACTCGGAACCATGTTCGTTGAGAACGGTTCCCGATGAGGTAGCACCACAGAATGGGTGCGCGCGGCGATCCGTCAGACCGACGGCCATTCGTGCCGGCGGATTGCGTTCGTGCACAAGTGCAGGACTCCCATTGGTCTACCGGCCGCGAAGGGAAGCGACCAGAATGTCGATCAGCAGCTTGCCGCAGCGACGATCCGGATCGCGGTCGGGATCATAGATCGTCACCTCCATCCCAATCACGCGTGGATCGTTGCACCATGTGCGAAGGGCTTCGACAGCTTCGTCGGGCAAGACACCGCCGGCCTCCGGCGAATCGACAGCCGACATGATCTCGCTGTCCAGCACGTCGACGTCGAAGTGAACGAATACACCCTCGACGTCCTGCCCTGCGACCGCGTCAAGCGCTATGCGTGCCGCATCGGCGAAGCCGCGCCGCCGCACTTCAGCCAAATCCATCCGGTGAACATCGGTGTCGAAGACGGCCTTGGACGTGTAAGTCGCGGGGTCCTGCACATCGCGATAGCCAAACGCGACTACGTCGGCCTCACGGACCAAAGGAGTGTGCTCGCCGAAATCGGTCAGGAGCGTCGGGCCATGGCCGGTCACGAAGGCCAAATCCATGCCCGCGGCTCCCTTTGACGGCGAGGTATCCGGCAATTTGAAATCGGTGTGCCCATCGACGAAGATAAGGCCGTAGCGGCCACGACGCCGTAGCGCGAGCGCAGGGCCAAGCAACACACTGCAATCGCCGCCGAGCATGAGCAGGAACCCTCCCGAGTTCAGCTCCTCGTCGACCGCTTCGGCAAGCGTCTTGGAATACTGGCGCAGGGCCTGGGCATTGCGCACGCCCGTCGCAGGATCCACCTCAGGCCGATAAAGCGGAGCCCGAACCGAGCGCAACGGACCGGCGCCCAAACGGTCGGCGAGACCAAGCGATTGAAGTGCCTCCGGCGCCTTCCACACGCCGGGCTCCGGCTCACCCTCCTGCGGCATCAGCCCAAGATTAGAGGGCGCGCCGAGCAAAGCGATATGTCTCGTCTGCGTGGTGGCTCGCGGCATTGTCGTGCTGGCAGTTGAGGTCATGATCAGAGTTCCCCGCGTTATGGGCGATACGCATCATGCTCAAGAAGCAGGCTGCGCTTTCCTGACCGGTCTCCCGCTGCCCTTGCCGCCGAGTATCTCCGGTCGGTGTCACGCGTCGGGCAGCATTGCGAGCGACGAGTATTGCTCGTTCAGCGCCACCGTGTCGTCAGCGGTGATTTCGAAGTCGATGTTGTCCCGCGGATGCAGGCTCTGGTTCGCCTTGGGCAGCGGCGTTGTCCCGCGCTGCCGGGGCAGAGCTCGATACCGGTCGTTTGGGCCATATCGGATTTCCAGGAGGCGAACTGCCGTCTTTGAACTATGCGTGGTGCGCGCGCGTTCTGGCGGCCTTCTGCGCCGCCGCCTTCCTTCCGCTGGCGCCTTTCGTCTCGGCGGCCTTCTTGGCGGCGGCCGAGCGCTCCTCAGCCGTCCGGCGCGAGGCCGCACGCTTCGCCTGCTGCGCCAGCGCCGCGTGCGACGCCGTGCTCTTCGGCTCGTGCTCGAGCACCTTGGAGACGGCTTTCGAGACCCGCGGGCGGCGTTTCGGCGTGCGTTCACCCTGGCCGGCCTCATAGGCGTATTCGGCGCTTTTGCGCGTGCTCTCCTTCACCTTGCCCTTTTTGGGCGGGGGCAGGTCTACGCCTGCGCGTCTTGCCTCGGAAAGCCCGATGGCGATGGCCTGCTGGGTCGAGCGCGCGCCGTGCTCGCCGCGGCGGATTTTATCGATCTCCTCGTGCACGAACTCGCCGGCCTGTGTGCTCGGCGATTTGCCCTCGCGCTTGTCCTTTCGGGCCTTCTCGATGGTTTTCTTGTCCGGCATTGTCTTTCTCCCACATGCGGGTTGCGACAGCCATTCGGGTTGCAGCTGCGCGCGGTCTTATGAGGATCATAACGCGTTGAGGACGCAAATGATCCCGGCACTGATGATCCAAGCCCCAGCTGTCAGGACGTCGACGCCGATCTGTCCGAAATCAGATGGCGCAAGAACCATCGGCTCGCCAGACCCGCGACTTCGTCCAGGGCGCCGGGCTCCTCGAACAGGTGCGTCGCGCCAGGGACGATGGCGAGCTCCTTCTCGCAGTGGAGCGCCGCCAGCGCCGAGCGGTTGAGCGCGATCACCTGCTTGTCCGCGCCTCCGACGACGAGCAAGGTCGCCGCCCGGACGCGCGGCAGGGCGAGCGCTGCAAGATCGGGCCGGCCACCACGCGAAACTACGGCCGCGGCCTGGTCGGGCCGCTCGGCCGCCGCCACCAGGGCGGCACCGGCGCCCGTGCTCGCGCCGAAATAGCCAAGACGCAACCCCGACGTGTCCGGCGAGGCGCCGAGCCAATCCGTGACGCCGACCAGCCGGTCGGCGAGCAGTCCGATATTGAAGCGCAACTCGGCCGTGACCTGGTCGATCCGCTCCTCTTCGGCCGTCAACAGGTCGATGAGGAAGGTGGCGAGGTTCGCCTCGTTCAGCCTTTCGGCCACGTGGCGGTTGCGCGGGCTGTGGCGGCTGCTTCCGCTGCCGTGGGCGAAGAGCACAAGGCCGCGAGCATCCGGGGGCAACGAAAGATTGCCCTCAAGCGTGACAAGCCCCGCGGGAACATGCACGACGTGCTCGCTATCCCGGTCCATATCCACCTCCGCTATGTCGATCTGGTGCCAGGCGCGGGACCCGCGCTCGCGCGCCCAGCCAATTCCTCTTCGCAAGCGGCAGGCTTGTGGGAAGCCGCAGGCTTGGGCACGGACCTGGCGAGGAGCGCGCGGACCTCTTCATCGCTCGTCTGCGAGAAATCCACGTACCAGCGCCCGACACCCAGCAATGGCTCTGGTGTCGTCGCGCAAACGACCTCGTCGGCGTCCGCCCGCATCGCGTCGCAAGTGTCGGGGCTACCGACGGGAACGGCCGCGACAATATGGGCGGCGTGGTTTTTTCGCAGCGCCTTGATCCCGGCCCGCATGGTCGATCCGGTCGCAAGCCCGTCATCCACGAGGATAATGGTTCGTCCATTCAACTGCGGTGGGGGTCGCCCGTCCCTATAGAGGTGCTCGCGGCGCAGAAGCTCTTTTTCCTCCTTTGCAGCGACCGCGTCGATGACATGTGGCGGGATCGCGAGACCGTTGACGATTTCGTCGTTCAGGACACGTACACCTGAGGGCGCGATCGCCCCCATGGCCAGTTCCTCGTGACCGGGGACGCCGAGCTTGCGCACGACGAAGACGTCGAGCGGTGCCTTGAGTGCCTGCGCGACCTCGTAGCCGACCGGCACGCCGCCTCGGGGCAGCGCCAATACGATCACATCGTCGCGGCCGGCAAAGCGAACGAGTTCCCCGGCGAGTTGCCGCCCGGCCTCGCGGCGATCTGAAAAGATGATAGCCATGACCTTCAATCCGCGTGCATCTGTTTCCCGGTGGATGTTTTTTCACCAGCCTGCGGCCACATTCCGTGGGATGGCTGCGGCACCGGTACCATTTTGGAACTCGCTCGCTGCCTGGACGTTCCAAGAATAGTTTCGATCGCGAGGTGCCGGCACCGGCACGCGGCTCAGCGCGGATCGGGAAGATCGAAGATAGTGATCCGTACATGCCTCGTCCGGCCAGCTGGCAATCTAGCGATGCGTGGCAGCAGGCGCGTTTGGCGGCTTGTTGCCTCAGCAATCAGGGAAAGGAATATCCCATGCAAGTTCAGGAGATCATGAGCCGTCGGACCGAACTGGTCGGCCCGAACACGACAATCAGGGATGCCGCCCGGAAAATGCGGGCCGACAATCTCGGCGCCCTTCCGGTCGGCGAGAATGACAGGCTGGTCGGCATGGTGACGGACCGCGACATCGTGATGCGCGGCGTCGCCGAGGAGCGCTCAGCCGGCAACACGACCGTTCGCGAGGTCATGTCCGAGCATGTCTATTGGTGCTTCGACGACGCCGATATCACCGATGCGGCGAAGATCATGGCCAAGCATCAGGTGCGTCGTCTTCCGGTGATCAATCACGACAAGCGCCTCGTCGGCGTCATTGCCCTGGCCGACCTCGGGCGGACCGATGAGGAAGCCGCCAAGATCGCTCTCGAAGGCGTTTCCGAGGCGACGGACGATCCCCGGCGCTAGACGCTCGCCTGGGCGGTTGCCGCCGTGCTCGCCGTTCTTCTCCATCTGGGCTGAACGCCGCCTGCTCAGGCAGCCTTCAGTTTGGCAACTATCGCGCTTTCACTTCTATGCGGCGTGTCTTGTCCTTTGCAGCGGGGTTCTTCGGAAGCTCGACAACCAAAACGCCGTTCCTGAAAGTGGCCTGCACCTTGTCGGCATCGATCTCCGCTTCCAGTGGGATGGTCCGCTGAAACCGGCCATAACTGCGTTCGCTGTAGGTGCGGCCGCCTTCGCCTTCCTTGTGCTCCGAACGCTTCTCGCCCGTAATAAAGAGGGTGTTTTCGCGCAGCTTGAGCTCAACGTCCTTCTGCTCGAGCCCCGGCAATTCGGCGGTGACCTTATAGGCTTGGTCTGTTTCATGTACGTCGACGCTCGGCCAAAGATCGCCGGCCGTAGTCGCTTCGGCCATCGGCGCGAAGAAGTCGTCGAACAGGCGGTCAATCTGCCGGTGGAATGACGTGAGCGGGTCGCGCGCGGATGGATAGAGGCTGCGCGATGGCGTCCGGGGCGCCAAATCGTGATGTGCCATGGTTCTTCTCCTGTTTTTTGTGTCTGCATCACTCGTCACCATGTGATCGGCGACGGCAAACAAAACTCGTCCACCCATGAGGATGTTCCGAGTGCCGGCCAAGAAAGGTGGTCGAAAAACAGCGGCAAAAGCCGGCCCGAATTCCCTCATGACGGGACCTCCGACAATAAATGCGCATCAGGACATGCGCGTCGGGGAACAACGGGCAGGTACGGCTGTTTGGTCACATCACCTAGTCGGATTTGAACGGAAGGAGGATTTCGATGAATGCCACCGGACTCGACGTATTCGACAAGACACTGCAGACCACGAACATCTGGCTCGACGAGATCATGGACGAGATTGGACCGGATCGGCAGGTCGCCTGGCACGTTCTCGGAGCGGTGCTGCACGCCCTGCGCGACCGTATGCAGCCGGATCTTGCAGCCCACCTCGGCTCGCAGCTGCCGATCCTGGTGCGCGGCGCCTTCTATGACCAATATCAGCCTTCCAAAGCTCCCGAGAAGATGCGGTCGCTCGACGAGTTTCTGGCCAAGATCAAGGCGGAGCTGGAATTTACCCGTCCGGTCGATTCCAAGGATGCATTCAGGGTCGTGTCCAAGGTGCTCGCCCATCACGTCGGAGAAGGACAGATGCACAAGGTCTGGGAATCCCTGCCAGGCGAGATAAGACGAGTCGCCGAAGCTCAGCAAGCGGCGTGAACGGCGCAGGCGCGGGCTTCTCGGTCGCAACCTCCTTGGGGAAATAGCAATGCCACTCACCCTTATCAGCCCGGCGTTCCGGGCAGGCGGAAGACTTCCCGAAAAATATGCGCGTGACGGCCAGAACGTCTCGCCGCCGCTGAAGTGGTCCGGTGTCCCGGATGGTACCAAGAGCCTTGTTCTTGTCGTGCGGGATCCCGATGCACCAAGCGGGATTTTCGGGCACTGGGCGGTGTTCAACATCCCGCCGGATGCCGGGGGACTAGCCGAGGCCGAAGACGGCAAGCCCGGCCCGTCGGCACTCAGGCAAGGCACCAACGATTTCGGCAATGCGTATTACGATGGTCCGCAGCCGCCTGCAGGGCACGGCGTCCACCATTACCACTTCCTGCTGGCCGCGCTCGATGTGCCGAGCCTCAGCGTACCAGGAAAGGCGGGCGTGCATCAGGTCTGGAAGCAAGCCCAGAAACACGCATTGGAGGAGACGGAGCTGGTCGGAACCTACGAACGGCCGGCGTGACGCGGGCCGTGTCGGTCGCCGCCTTCACAATGTAATCTGGGCAAGCGGTTTTCGGGCAGGGCCGTGGATGACCGAACCGTCGGCGGCGAAGATCGAGCCGTGGCAGGGACAATCCCAGGTGTGGTCCGCATTGTTCCAGGTTACGGTGCAGCCCTTGTGGGTGCAAATCGCCGAAACCGCCTGGAGTGCGCCTTCGGTGTCTCTCCACGCCGCAATCTTTTCGTCTCCCCTGACGATCACGCCACCCATGCCAGGCGCAATGTCGTGGGTGCTCGAGACGATCGATTGACTGCGGCCGTTCTTGTGGAAGTCCTCGGGATAGGGCCGGGCCGGATCGTAGAGTTTTTGCCATGGGCTTGGGCGGCCGCAGATCAGGTCGGCGATCATCGCGCCCACGGCCGTCCCGTTGGTGATGCCCCAGGCGTTGAAGCCCGTGGCAATGTGGAAGCCGGCGGCCTTGGCGGGATCGGGCTCGCCGGCATATGGAATCCTGTCGGCCGTATCATAATCCTCATTGCACCAGCGCCACGCGACGTCGCCGACCGGAAGGTTCTTTCTCGCCCATTTTTCCAGTTCGACAAACCGCCTCGCCACGTCGCCGTCCCAGCCGGTGTTGAACTTGGGGCCGAGCGTGACCAGCAGTGGACCTTCGGCATCACGGCCCGTCCGGATGGAATGCGTCGGGTCGTCGATGCCGATGAACATGCCGTCGACAGTAAGGGGATCATCGATCCGAAAGGCCATGGCGGTGTGGCAGCGCGGTTGCGTCCGGTTCGCCATGCCGACGGGGCTCTTCACCGTCATGTTGGTGGCGACGACGACGTGCCCGGCATCAACGGCGCCGCCATCGGTGACGACGCGCCAGCGGCTTGCCTCGTCGATCGAGGTGGCGCGGCTGTTTTCGAAGATCCGACCGCCACGGGCCGTCACCGCTTCCGCCAGGCCAACCAGATACATCGCCGGGTTGAACTGCGCCTGGTCGGGGAACCGTAATGCCGCGGCCGTTTCGAAAGGCAGCGGCGCGCGGTCGAGGAGATCGGCCTCCAGCCCGACATGGCGCGCGGCCTCCGCCTCGGCCGCGACCTCCGCGCGCCGGCTTTCATCGCAGGTGTAGCTATAGGCGTCCTTGCTCTCGAGATCGCAGGCGATGGCGTACTCGCGAACCCAATCGCGGATCTGTTTGGCGCCGGCGGAATTCGCATCGGCATAGGTCCGCGCCAGGTCCCGGCCGAAGGTGTCGATGAGATGACGATAGATCAGTGCATGCTGCGTGGTGATCTTGGCCGTCGAGCGGCCGGTTACCTGTCCGCCCGTGCGCAGGCCTTCGAGGACGACCACCGACCGGCCCGCCTCGCAAAGCCGAAGCGCCGTCGTTAGCCCGACAATTCCAGCACCCACGACTACGGCGTCCGCACGGATTGGACCTTCGAGCTGGGGATAGTTCGTGGAGGCGGCTGCCGCCACCCAACAGCTTCCCGGTTTTCCCAAGAGAATGGCCATTTCAACCGCGCCCCTTGCGTCTCCATGCACTTCCATCGACAACCGCGCCGGCGGAGGAACGTTCCCGAGCTTGGTCGCTTTCAATCATTGTCTCGCCACCCCGGGTTAGAAAAGCACCGGGAAGGTGCGAGGTGCAGGCCATCACCCAGGTGATCGCCTCGCGGTCGTATTCGTCGCCGGAGCGCCAGTCCTCGAAGAAGGCGTTCAGCCTATCGACACGCCCCGGCCAGATACCGGCGGCCTGCAGGCCGAGCGAAACGCCGTAATTGGTGAAGGCGAACTTGGTATCGCGCAGCCATGGCGCGCGGCTGAAATAACCGGGCGGGTCGACCCACATCGTTTCCAGAGTTCGCAGCGAACGCCTCGTCTGGGCCTCGGCCCACGGCTCGTCGGGAAAGAAATGGGCGAGCCACAGCATCATGCCGAGGCCGAGGTCCTGGTCGATGTCGAGGCTGCGCCAATCGCGCTCCATCAGGTCACGCATCTGCGCGATCTCGGGCGCCAGTTCCTCGTCGTCGAGCATTCGGTAAGAGACGTAGCCGTCATAGGCATCCATGCTGCCGAGGCCGTAGCCGGGGTAAGGACCGCTCAAATCCTCCTGCATCTTCCAGATCACGCCGCGGCCGGGGACCACAAACGCCGGGTGAATGTCCCGCGCCAGCGTAATGCCGCGCTTGCGGTATTCCGGCTTCAGATCGCCGAGACGCGCCAGGGCGAACAGCCACATCGCCAGATAGTGGAAATACTGGCCGTCGCGATCCGCCGCTTCGCCGATCCTCAGTCCGCGCCGGCGGCCGAGCATACGCTCGACATCGGCCACCAGCCGCTCGGCTTCGCCCAGCCAGCGCTCTTCGCCAGTTTCCGCATAAAGCGAGACGTAGAGCACGACCCCGAATGCATCGGTCCACAGATATCGCAAGCCGTTGGGCCAGATGCCTTCGCCGCGCATCCAGTCAGTTTTTGCAGGACATAATCGACGTCACGCAGCATCGTCACGCAGCATCGCGCCAAGCCCCGAACTGGCAGAGCCGGCCCGTGTTCGGTGTCCCGCGATTGTGAGCATGCAGAATTTCGAGCATGTCTCTCCTCGTCCGGTTGATCTATCGCGAAACGATCTGATCGGCGGCGGGTTCCTTGGCCATCTCGGCAAGGACAGATGGCGCGGCATTCCCGGGGCGGCGTAGGCGAGATAACCAAGACTGGTCGAGTGCGATACACCCGCACTCGCAGCCAGGATTGTTTCAAGAAGCGATCTCATGACGACGCGCAAAGGAAGGCAAAAAGGTGACGCCGTTCAAGCGAAAAGCTATCAAATTCGACTGATCCTCGGTGTCGGCAAGCCGCAAATGTGGTCAATTGCCTCCGTACATGACCTTCGGGAGCCAGACGACGATTGAGGGGAACACGATGCACAGTCCCACTCCGATCGCCTGCAGGCACAAGAAGGGGACTGCGGATCGAAAGATCGTCGCCATCGAGATCTCCGGCGGCGCAACGCTCTTCAGATAGAACAGCGAATAGCCGAAAGGCGGGCTAAGGAACGCCATCTGCATGTTGACCATGAAAATGACACCATACCACAGTGGCACGTCTTCAGGAGCCACACCGGCCAGCCCAAACGTGCCGCCGAATTCGAGTGTCTTTAGGATGGGCAGAAATATCGGTACGGTGAGAAGGAGAATGCCCACCCAGTCCAGAAACATGCCCAGGACGAACAGAATGATCATCATCAGAACAAGAACGCCGTAAGGCGCCAAGCCTGTTCCGAGTATCGATTCGGCTACGAAGTTCTGCCCACCTTTCAGGATAAAGAAACCGACGAACATGGTGGCGCCGAAGAATATCCACATGACCATCGCCGTGGCCTTGAGCGTCGCGACACAGGCCTCCCGGATCGTGTCCCAGGTCAGGCGCCGATGTGCGGCGCAGACGATGAAAGCCCCGAACGTACCGATGCCGGCGGCTTCGACCGGCGTGGCAATGCCCACGAAGATGACCCCGAGCACAAGCAGGATCAGCAGTATCGGCATGAACGTCCGGCGCAAAAGCTTGAGTTTTTGGGCGAAGTCAATGCGCTCGTTCGGCGGCAACGCCGGGCCGAGTTTGGGGTCGATGTAACAGCGCGCCGTCACGTAGGCGACATACATCCCGGACAGCAGCAGCCCGGGAAATACCGACCCGATCAAAAGCTCGCCCAGCGACTGCTGCGCCACGACGGCATAGACGATCGCCATGACGGAAGGGGGTATGAGAATGCCAAGGGTCCCGCCAGCAAGAAGCGAGCCGCAGGCGAGCTTGGCGTCGTAGTTGCGGCGCAGCATGGCCGGGAGCGCGATCATGCCCATCGTCACTTCCGTCGCCCCGACGACACCGACCATCGCGGCCAGCAGCGTGCAGGAGATCACCGTGGCCGATGCGAGCCCGCCTTTGAGTCCGCCCAGCCATTTGTAGACGACATCGAACAGCTCCTCGATGATGCCCGCCTTCTCGAGAATCGCGGCCATGAAGATGAAAAGCGGCACCGCCGAGAGCTGATAATCCGTCATGAACGGGAAGACCCGAGACGGCAGCATGTTCAGCATGGCCGAATTGCCGAACAGAAAGAGGAAAAGCACGGCAAGGCTGCCGGTGCAAAAGGCCATCGGTAATCCGAGCAGCAAAAGTACGCCCAGACCCCCGAACATCAATATGCTGAGCCACAGGATCGGAAGCTCGAGGCCCATCGCTCAGCCGACCCTTCCAAATGCAGTGGCGATGTCTCGCATCAGCCGGGATAGGCCCTGAAGCAACAGGAGCGCTGCCCCGATGGGGATCGCGAGCTTTACCGGCCAGTATTGGATGCCCCATTCGGTGAATGAGCGTTCGCCAACAGCCGTGGCATCGCTCGCAAATCGCCATCCTGTGACCAGCATGGTGCCGGTGAACAAGAAGAAGAAGGCCGAGGTGATGATGTCGCAGACAGCACGACCGCGTTCGGAGAGATGGCTGTAGACGATGTCTACCCTGACATGCGTTTCGTCACGGTAGGCATAGGCGCCTGCCAGCATGTACTGGATGCCGAACATAAGAAACATGCTTTCATGTACCCAGTTGGTCGGTGAGTTGAAAACAAAACGGGCCACCACTTCGTAGTAGTACGCCACCACTGCGAGAACCGACCAATACGCGACGAACTCGCCCGTCACGCGTACCAGCCAGTCGACCGGCTGGAACAACGCGAGCGGTTGCTTGACGGGCGTGGCTGGCACATCGACTACGAGCGGATGGTCGGCCGCGGCGCGCTCGATCTCACGGGTGCGGGCGCGCCGCACAAGACCGGGTATTAGAAGGGCGTCGCCTGCGAGAGCGAGACCAAGCAGAAGTCCGGCAATTCGGCCGATGCTGTTGGCGCGCTCGAGCCCATGGGCGGCGGCGCTCAGATTATCGCGCGCCACCGTGGCGTCTGCCTCAGCTTTCGCCAGGCGATCGGCAGCGCCTTCTTTGCTGGCTGCGACATCTGCCTTGGCACGCGGCAACAGCCTTTCGGCGTGTTCGCTCTGGGATCGCGCGAGCGACACTGCCTCACGTCCGTCGCGTACCTGGGCGCTCGTCCAAAGCACTGCAATGAACAGCGGGATAAAAATGAATCCCCACCTGCTCTTCAGATAAAACCGGTGCATGCCGAGGAAGCCTGCAGTGACCAGGAACAGGTAGGCAAGAAAGAGATTTGGACGGCCGGCATCGCGCTGTGCCCGCTCGCGATGGACAAGGAAGACCGCAACGAGCGGGAAAAGCACGAGGCTTGACCAGTATAGCCAGTGCGGCAGCACAAATGTGAGTGAGGGCATCGGCGACTGCCTCTTGCAGGAGAGTGCGCCCGCCCGGACAGGACGGGCGCGGAGAGCCTCAGAGGTTGATCGACAATCCCTGATACATGTCCGGCGTCACATAACCGACGGTCGGGTTCTCCATCACCTCAAGCTGCAGTTTGAAGATGCGCGCCGCGTCCTTATCCTTGTTGGCCCACTCGAACCAGATTGGCACCGCGATTTCCTGGAACTTCTGGAGGTCCTCCGGTCCAAGCCGATTGATTTCAATGCCGGCATCCAGGAATTTCTGCCAGGCCCCCATGTCGGCCTTCTGGATGGCCCCGAAATGGACATTGGAATAGACTTGGATTTCGTCTTCCACGAACTTCTTGAGGTTGTCCGGGAGTTGGTTCCAGACATTCATGTTGACGGCAAAGTCCATCAGGTCGACGGGCTGGTATACGGACATCAGACCGGCTGGGCCCATGGAAATGTACTTGGTCACCTGCTGGAACCCGAGCGCCCAGTTTACCGCCGGCCCAGTGTAGTCGGCTGCATCGATCGTGCCTTTCTCCAGCGCGGAGAACACCTCGCCGCCCGGCAGCAGCGTCGTCTTGGCGCCGGCTTTTGCGAATGTCTCGGCGATCATGCCGCCAGGTACGCGCAGCTTCAGGTCTCTGAAATCCTCGATCGAGCGGATCGGTGTCTTTGAGTGGATGATGTTCGGGCCGTGATGAATGCGGTTGACGTAGTAAAGACCTTGTTTCGCATAAAGGTCGCGCGCGGCCTGCAGACCACCTTTCGAATAGAAAAAGATGTCCCATTCGTGCGGATAGCGTAGCCCCATCGTGTAAGAGGAGAGGAACGCCGCAGCGGGAAGCTTACCGGCCCAGTAAAGTGAAAACGAGTTCATCGCTTCCAGAACGCCGTTCTTCACCCCGTCGAGGAGTTCGAAGTCACCAACGATGTCCTTTGCCTTGAACGGCTGAAATTCGAGTTGGCCTCCGGTCTTTTCCTTGATGGCCGCACACCAGCTCTGGAAAGTTTCAAGTCCGACGCCAGCCGGCCACGAGGTTTGAATTTTCCAGATGATTGTGTCAGCGGCTCCTGCCCTTCGAACCCAGGGAGCGGTAACCGCCGTCGCCGTCAGCCCGGCGACAAGTCCGCTCGACTTCAGGAAGCTTCGCCTTGATTTGGAATGCGATTCTCCGTCCATTGTCTTCCTCCCTGTTCGGCAAGCGGACAAACGATAGGCCCACCGCCGGTCTCAAAAACTGAAAACCAATGACACATCCTTTTTGAGGGATCAGAGCATGCCAGCGCCACGAACGACAGAGAAAGAAACGGCGCAGCATGCAAATAACATAGCGCGACGCAAGCATTTTCAACCACTGCGCGCCCGACCCGTAATATGCTCGTGCGGTTTCAATAAATCCACGGTTTTAGTGGGTTATCGGCTAGTCAACGCGGCGTTCCTTCGGCTTATACGAAGCTCGGTGCGGCTTCCGTCCCTGCTTCTTAAGCCGAAACATTGGCCAGGTTGACCTTGCCCCTCTGATCTAATGCGGTTTGAAGTTCGTTCTGGCCCATCGAGAGGACCAGGACATGAAATGTAGCCGCTTCTCTGAAGATCAGATCATCGGAATTTTGAAGGAACATGAGGCCGGGGTATCGGTTGCCGATCTGTGCCGCAAGCACGGGGTCAGCGACGCCTCGATTTACAACTGGAAGGCCCGCTTCGGCGGGATGGATGTCTCCGAGGCTCGGCGACTGAAGGCTCTGGAGGACGAGAACACGCGGCTGAAGCGGCTCCTGGCCGACGCCATGCTCGACAATGCCGCGTTGAAGGATCTTGTGGGAAAGAAATGGTGACGCCCGCGGCCAAGCGGAAAGCTGTCGCTCGCCTGAAGGAAGGCTTCGGGATGAGCGAACGGCGGGCGGGTAAAGCCATCGGCTGTTGCCGCAAGACGGTTCGCTACGAGACCAACAGGCCGGACGACCGCGAGCTTCGCGAGCGGATGAAGGCGATCGCGCAGGAGCGTTGCCGGTTCGGCTACCGGCGTCTTCTCGTGATGCTGAGGCGGGAGGGCCTGGTCGTGAACCACAAGAAGCTGTTCCGGCTCTATCGGGAGGAGAAGCTCGCCGTTCGCCGCCGTGGCGGCCGCAAACGGGCGATCGGGACCAGGGCGCCGATGGTGGTGCCGCTGAGGCCCGACGAGCGCTGGTCGCTCGACGTCGTATCGGACCAGCTCACAGACGAGCGCCGCTTCCGCATCCTGGCCGTCGTCGACGACTGCACGAGAGAGTGCCTGGCACTCATCGTTGATACGTCTCTCTCGGGCATGCGGGTTGCCCGAGAATTGGACCGGCTCATCACCGAGCGCGGCCGGCCGAGAATGAGCGTCAGCGACAACGGCAGCGAGTTCACCTCGAACGCCATCCTCTCCTGGGCGGATCAGAACCGCATCGAATGGCATTACATTGCGCCCGGCAAGCCGATGCAGAATGGCTTCATCGAGAGCTTCAACGGCCGACTGCGCGATGAACTGCTCAACGAGACGCTGTTTACTTCGCTGGCTCAGGCACGCGTCGCCATCGCCCTGTGGCGCGCCGACTACAACACCGCGCGGCCGCATTCCCAAATCGCCTGGCAGACACCGGCCGAGTTCGCCACCACCTTCAATCTGCGACGGTCGCTCGCGCTGCGCTGTGCCAAAGGCTCCGCGCCAGCGCCCGTCGCTTCACCCGCCCAGCAGGGCACAACCCACGCCGGAAACGAACTCAAAACTGGATAGAAACTGGGGGCAAGGTCACTGCCGAACAGGTAGTCCAACCGCGGGATGCGAGAGCGCCTCAAACTCTGCCTTCGTTAGGTCTTGCTCGGTCTGAAACCACCGCGCCATGAGGACTCCGAGATCTTCGGGGATCCGCAACGCCTTTGCTTGGTCCCGCCCCAACTGCGCCAGGAATGCGCACCATTGATCGTATTCCGTTTTGCCGGTGTCGCTCTTCCACTCAACATAGGCATGCTGGGCCAGAGTCTTAATTTCGTCGGTGGGGATCGGTTCGATGCCGTAACGGTATGCGCCTTGCAGGACCTGATAGCCGAATACAAGCAGTGCGCCGGCCCAGTCCAGCGCACTCCGTCTCAAACGCCGGTTGATGCTGACAGAGAATCCCTCGGTTTCAACCTCATGCCACCAATCGACCGGCATATACAAAACGTCACCTGCATTCAGTACGGCAATCTCTCCATGCAGTTGATTCAACAACGGGAACTGGTCAAAATCGGGATTATTCAAATCCACAAGCGCCCGCCTGGGCTTGTCGGCCGTCTTTTCATGCTGCGGATAGATGAAACTATAATCCCAAGGGGGGAACATTTTTACGGCTTTTGTCCCGTGTAGCTGCACCAGGAATGCGTACCAATGATCATAATGCGCCTTGGCGGTAACCCCTTCGGAAGCAACATAGGGAGACGAGCCAACGAACTCCAGGTCGCTTGGCCAAGGCAATGCCTCCAGAAGACTGCTCGGGACTTTCCCGCCAAACATGTAGTAGCGCTCGTTTGCATCGATCAGTGGTTGCCATTCCCCCTGGCCTAGGATCCGCTCGAACAACTCACGAAAGGTCATTTCGTGTGTCATCCCGCTCTTGCGTAAGACATAGGATGCAGTGGAAACCGTGGTCTCGTCCCCTGGAACCACCGTAACCTGCCCGGTATGCCGCGCCCATTTGGGGTCATCCAATCCCCAACCGTCGGAGGCTGCAACCCAGCCTCGAACAACAAACGGCCGATTTTGTCGGATTGCCGTGGAGATTTGCTTGCTGTCAATCTCCTCGATCGGTTTCATGTTAAGCTTTGGCGTTTCGCGAGCTGATTCAGCGAGTTTGGCGTTGCTGGCCATGGTTCCACCCTTATTGAGATGACCTTAATCAAAGAAATGAAATACAAATTGCGTTTCAGTTGGATGATATGTGGCTGTCGGGAGCGACGTCGTCGTGCATTCGAATGGCAGCGATCCAGACACTTGGTGTTCAATGGCCGTGCTGATCGACGAAAGCCGTCACCTGGCAGCGGGACACGCCGATGGCCTGGCAGAGCTTGGCGCTGTTTCCATTCCTCACCGTGCGCGAGAATGTCGAGTTCGGCCTGCGCATGCGCGCCGTCGACAGGGCCGAGCGGCGGCGATGCGTCGACTGGTGGCCGCGAATCTGGAAGAGGACATAATACTCGATACTCGCCCCAATTATACTTGAACGGGAGCGTAAAAGTCTTTGTCTATTGCTCGTTTCTCTTTATTCACGAAGAGCACGTCCCATAGCGGCATAGACCGGCGCGCTGAGATACTCCCATGCGGACCTCGCTCCAGTTTCGATCATGACCTGTGTGCCCATTCCAGCTTGCAATGCTCCAGGCTTCAAAGACTCCGGCCTCAGAACAATTCGGACTGAATAAAAAGCCTGACCGGTCCGAGGGTCAATTAGCCGGTCAGCTGAAAGAGTGCGAACGTCACCGCTCATCGGTTGCTGGTAACGTCTGTTCACAGCGCTAAGCCACACCGTCGCGTGCAGCCCCACTTTCACCTGATCGACGTCGAGGGGGTCAACGTTTGCCACAACAACGAAGCTATCCTCCTGAGGGACGATGTCCATCAGCGGCTCTCCCGCCGTTACGACCCCTCCGTTCGTGTGGACCTTAAGTCCCACTATGGTGCCTCCGATAGGAGCACGTATCTCGGTACGCGTCGCCACGTCATCAGCAGCGGCCATTCGCTGCTCGTATTCGTATATTTTGGCGCGGGTTTCTCCTAGTGTCTCGACGATATCGGCCGTCGTCGAGGCGCTAAGTTCGGCAATCTTGAATTTCGTCTCCTCCATCTTTTGCTGGGTCGCGCCGATCGACGCTACATACCCGCTTAGGGCACCTCCCACGTCCGCCTTTTCTCTTTCCAAATCTACAAGGCGCGTCCTGACTACCAACTTCCTTTCGTACAGGCTGCGCACATCACCTAATTGCTCCTCGATCAGCTCGAGCTTCCGGGTAGCCGCTACCACTTGCCCTTCAAAACCCTCTATCTCCTTCGCCATGCTTCCGGTTGCTTGCTGCAGCAGGGAGAGCTGCTCTCTGAAGAGGTTTTGACGTGTCCGAAAGACACTCTCCTGCCCGGAAACAGCATCCGCTGCCAATTTGCCGGACGCTTTCAATTCAGGCGGAATTTCGATCGAGTCCTTTCCATCTCTTTCCGCGACCAAGCGCGCTTCCGTAGCCTTCGCCTCGTACCACTGCGCCTTGATTTCATTTGCAGCAGCCGCCGAAGCGGTGTTTTGCAATCGTATCAACACCTGGCCTGGCGACACGCGATCTCCTTCTTGAGCCAATATCTCTGATATGATGCCGCCTTCGAGGTGCTGAACTGTCTTTACGTTTGACGCGACATTCACCACCCCGGTGGCCAAGACCGCACCCTGGATAGGTGCCGCGACAAGCCACATGCCGGTCAGAGTCGAGAAGGCAGCGACAATCGCGAAACCAGAGATCACTAAACGCCTACCAAACGGCGGCGGATCCTCGGCTTGCTGGGTACCAGAGTGTTCGGTGTCACGGGCGAGCGTAGCTATCATTTAACGCTCCGCAATTCAGTTTTCCCGAAGCGAACGGGAGGAACCGAACCTTCGGTGAGCTCAGGCGATCGACTTCCTAGGATCAGCGACCTATCAACTAATCCGGCAAGACGGTTGGTCTGTCCGGATATGGTGACAATTACCGAGCTTCCCGCATCCTTCATAAGCCTAACCGCCGACTCGAGGGTCTTCTTCGAGGCAGCGTCCAAATTGGCGAATGGCTCGTCCAAGACAATAAGTCTCGGCGCGCGAAAGAGCGCGCGGGCAAGGGCTACTCGCTTCCGTTCACTCCCGGACAGGCCGACCGAGTCGTTAAGCAAAGTGTCATAACCCTGGCCCAGACGAATGATAACTTCGTGTATTCCGGCTATTTTTGCTGCGGAAACCACGTCATCGATAGAACTTTGTTGAAAACGTGCAATATTTTCCGCGACGGTTCCCTCAAAAAGTTCAACGTGCTGAGGTAAATAGCCGATGCCTCCAACTCTAACATTATCCGGAAGCCTGGTTATGTCCATGTCTCCCAAGCGGATCTGACCGGTGCGGGGCTTGAGCAAACCAATGAGAAGACGCGAAAGCGTCGTCTTGCCGGTGGCTGCACGTCCTATGACCAGCAGCAATTCCCCAGGAGCCAGAGAAAGCGACAGTTTCCTAAATACGTCTGCTCGCGATCCAGCATGCCTGAATGTAACTTGATCGAGAACTAACGAGCCTTGCGGCGTTCCAGGAAGCAGAGACGGCTCTACGTCCAACGGTTTGGCAAGCTCCGCCTTGATCTTGGAGTATCCCTCCCGCGCTTCCCTGAGGCTTCTGAGCTCCCGAACTGCCTTTTCCACCATTCTGTAAGCAAATCTGGCAATGAGCCGGGCTGCAAATACGCCTCCGAGGGACGCCGAATCGTTCAGGAACAGCCAGATGCCCGATGCCAATAGAACTATGTAAACGCAACGGTTCAGCGCCCGGATCGCTGCATCAAGGCTCGATCCTCTGGCATTAAGCCGCTCCCGCTGCAAAAAGCCATCTACTCTGTTCCTACCCCAGCGACCGGCGATCGCGTCGGCCATTGCGAAGGCGCCGACTACGTCTTTGTGCCTTTCCGCTGAGATCAATACCTCTTTCGCCTGCTTGGCAGCTTCACGTTCAGCTTGGCGGGGCTCTTGTGTGATCTTTTCTTTGAGCAGGCTCATACCTGTCAGCAAAGCCATGCCTGCCAACGCGATCAGGCCGAGAACAGGATGGATCAAGTATACACATAACAGGAAAACGGGAGCCCAGACCACGTCCAGCCAAGCAGCTAGCCCTCGCTCAACAAAGCTGGAGACTTTCTCGATGCTGGTCAGAAGCGGCGGATTGGGGACGCCTGCCGTCAATCCGGCTTTCACGGACTGGCTGGTCAAGTGGTGCTCGATCCAAACGCTCCAGCGGGAAAGCATACGACGACGAATGGCTTCCAGCACGACGCCGGTTACCAGAGCGAGCAAGGCGGCCAAGGTCAGAATAACGAGGGTTTCCACGCTGCGGCTGGAAATGACCCGGTCGAATATTTGTATAAAATAAAGCGGCCCAGCAAATCGGAGCGCATTGATACAGACACCAAAACCCACAACCGCAGCAAGGCCAGGTATCGACCTTCGCCACATTTCGCTGAGGGGGGCGCTGTACCGCCGCCTACCTCGTGTTCTCAGCAAGGACACCGTCTTTCATGCCCGTCCAAGCGGGGCATGCTGGTCGGGGTCCTCGTTGAAAATTCCCGAGAAATTCATGATCATCCCATCCAAATCGTCATGAGGGCTCAAAGCAGGTCCCGCAAGAACATTTGGCTGAAGCCGATTTGCTGCCCAAAGGTGTTCATCGTGATCAACTGCCTCGAACATCGACCAAGCTCCGCTCACGAGGTTGTACATTTGGGTGGCGGACAGGGGAGGGCACCCGAGGGCTTGGACCAGGCTGCCCAGAGATGACTTGAGGGCTCCACGGGTTTTTGCCAGCACTGCCGCTTCAATCAACTCAGCGGGCGCCTGGATCGACATAAATGCGGGGTTCGAGCTTTGCGATAGCAACTCGGGCAAGGTGACCGAGACGCTCCCAAAGGGACTGGGCCATGTCGCCCTGCTGTCACTGGCAGGCCTTCCGGGGCCAGGTGTTTCTCCCAACTCTGCCAGAATCAGTTCGTGCGCGAGCTTCCCCAAAAAATCAATTCGCAGTTGGGAAGAATAGGCTCGACCCTGGTCGAGTGCCGTCATTGGATTTGGGGAATCAGCAATACGCCGTAGATATGGATTATTGCCCTGTCCGTTAGCCAGTTTTTCAGAAGCGCGAGCCTTTAGAACGGGGCTGAGTGCCCCATCCTGGAGCTCCCATGGGGAATAGACATGCAGGCCAGTGGCTTCTTCAGCCTCCCTCACACCGAGCGGCGATCGGCCGATCCTGCCACTAATTGCAAGTACCTTGTGGCCAGCAGCGCGGAGGGTATCAACTCCATACTTTGCTCCCATCGCGTCATAGGAAGCGAAAATCGCGCCAAGAGCCATGCTCCGAAAAGATTCAGCCAGAATTAGCTCGGAAGTTTCCTTCTGCTGCAGCCCATCGGCAATCTCAATAACAGCGACGTCACATCCATTTTCGGCGGCATGGTTCAGTAGGCGGAAAGCACCCTTCTCAATCAACTCTACCGGGGCTAAATACGTCGTTGCAAATCCGGCATCTGTGAAATCAAGAACGATGTCGGCTCCGGCATCCCGCACAATCCAGGTGTCGCCACCCGAGCCAGTTCCTGTAATTTTCAGTGCCGCGACCTTCAGTCCCGCCTTTTTGAACCCTCGGACCAATGACGTTGCCGTCAATGTCTTGCCGGCGTTCATTGACGTCCCAAGCGACAGAACAATCGGCAGGGAAGGGGGTAAATCGTCTGAGCTGACCTTGTAATCCCACACGTTTAGCCGGCGGCCGAACTTGTCGCCAATCAGGCCGAGCGGGGTGATCTTGGTTGGCGCCAGCATGCGAGCATGCCTGGAAAGCTCACATGCCGCGATGCCGCCCCCCGCTACCAAGTCGCACGGCCCCAGATCGGGGCCTATTACCGCCTCGAACTGGTCAGGAGCGTACCTGTTTCCATAACAGAGGATTATCTCATCTCCGCGAAACATGATCGCCTTTCGCCCGCAGATGAGCTCCAGTCTGCTGTGATTGCCGAGTTCATCAACGCGCGCCAAAACAAGATCGCCAGCGACGGGCTGTATAGGTCCGGTAACGAGTGTGCGCATGTGAGATGCGGCGACCCGGCGGGTGGCGAATGCTCGTTTAGCTCTCTTCAGGCGCCCGCGCTTAATTCTTGAAACGGACATGAACCCCCCAACTTACATTTGGATGGCATTTAGAAGTCTTTTCTGTTCTATGTATAAGATTAAGCCCTTTTCTATACTCCTCTCCATTTGCAACCGATTATCCAATAACCAATATGATTGGATAAATATGATTAGATAAATAGCATTAGATGCCCAAAATACATACCCAAGCTGACGACTTTTAACGGCTATTAACACTATAATGTCTGGATCTCTGCCATTCGAATGCATGACGACATCTCCCCGCGAGGCCACATACCATCCAGCTGCATTGTCCGGATCAGGCCGGCGGGAAATCCACTGGTCTTTCAAGAGAATAAGAACGCGACTTCCGGATGCTGCGGCCGTAGCGTTTAGGCTGAACGCGGGGGATCAGAGATAAAGCGTGCTTAAATGTGGTGGAATGCGCCACATCTTCGCCCCTTCACATCGGGTCTTGCCGAAGCCGCTCATGCCCATCGATGCGATGCCCGTTTCGAGATGCATTTGAAGTGGCTGCAGCGGAAGCGTGGTCAGGAAGTCTGTATTGTGGGCGACGGTCGAAAAGCAGGCGGAGCGTGAACATCCGGGGTCAAAAGTGGGGTTATGGTCAGCCTATCTGAAGAGTTGGGACAAATTGAGATTGTCAGTTTTAAGGTGCTATCGGGACTTAATGTGCATAGCACGAACACGGTGGTCAAATTAACCCTGAATATCGGGCGGCTAGCGGTTTCTTGCATCTCCGATTTTACTGCGCTGGCTCACTCAGCGCTGTCCGAAATGTTTCCCGGTTGTGCACAAAACGCTTTGGTCCCTCGCTACATTGCCGACGCAATCCTGTCCGCTGATCTTGAGCTTCGCCGCGCGATGAATTTCTATTCGTTTTCGCCGACGGCGTCGCTAATAGGCGATCCGTCCGAAAGCCATCTTGCAATCATTTGGGAGTCGGATGACCCGCAGATGTCGCGCGCGGCTGCTTCGGCTGTCGTTGAAGCGATAGGTGAGGCGGCGCGAGGCGAGGACGGGGCAGCGAAATACGCTCAGACTCGGGAGCTAAACCTGGAACGGGCGAAGAGACGACGTCTTTCAAATTCGACCGCTGTGCTTGTAGCTGCAGCTAAGAGAAATCACATCCCGTTCGAATTCATTGCCCGTAACCACCTTCGCCTTGGCCAAGGCAAGCGCCAGAAGCAGCTGTTCTCAACGATATCGGGCTCTACATCGTTTGCGTCGGCGAAGGTGGCCTTGGACAAAAGGCTGGGCAACAGACTTTTGGCGCAAGCGGGGATCACAGTACCCCGTCAGATTACCGTTCGCACCAAACCTGAGGCCGTCGCTGCCGCCAAACAGCTGGGTAAGACCGTCGTGGTCAAACCGGTTCAGGGAAATCAGGGTCGGGGAGTCTCGGTTAAACTGCGGGGACGCCGTGCAGTTGAGGCTGCATTCGATATAGCGCACGACGTTACTCAGTCAGAGCGGTTTGGCGTCTTGGTTGAGCAGTTCATCGCCGGCCCGGAATTTCGAGCGACAGTCGTTGACTATCATCTCGTGGCGGCGGTCATGTGTTGCCCGCCCCAAGTCGTTGGCGACGGTGAAAAAACGATAGTTGACCTGATTCATGATTTGAACCGAGAACCCGACAGAGATGGGAGACGTCTTTCTCCTGTAGAGATTGACGATGAGCTGCTACGGCACCTAGCCTTGCGTCGTCTTACGCTGGAGTCCGTCCCAATTTCCGGGCAGCCTTTGGTTCTCCGACCTACCGGCCACCTCGCCCGTGGAGGCGTCCCGGTCGATGTTACAAACTCCGTTCATCCAGATAACATGCAACTGTGCGAGCGCATCGTGAGAGTCATCGGCCTTAACATTGCCGGGATAGATCTCATCATGCCCGATATTGCAAGATCATACAAAGAGGTCGGGTGTACTGTCATCGAGGTAAATGCACGGCCGGGGATCGAGTTTCATCTTTGGCCGCGAGCGGGGACCTCGAGAGATGTGAGTGAGATAATCCTGGCCAATATGTACAATGAGCCGGGCTCTTCGGAAATTGCCACCGTACTCGTCATCGGCGATCGACACACTGGTGCGGTGGCGACAGCAATCGATCATCGGTTCCAGGCGGAAGGGCGAAGAGTTGGTCTCTTGTCGAAAAGAGGCGCTTACATCAACACTGTACCCCAGGAATTTGGGCGGCGGACAACCCCGCAAATGCTGGCCAGAGACCCGTTCCTGGAAGCCCTGGTTTATGCAGCCTCTCCGGACAGACTTTGGGCGAGCGGTCTTTGTCTGGGTGCTTGCCGTGCGGTCTCGATGACTCGAACGGATGCAGACAATGGTACAGTTCTCGAAGATCTCGCTCAGCGAGTGTTGCAGTGCGGCAACCAGGGCTATTTCATTGTCAACAGCGAAGATGAATGGCCCCGCCGTGCGCTGTCGACCTTGCCGACCACACGACTAATATTGGTCAGTTCCGAGCCTGATACTGATACCGACCTACGTCGGCACCTACAGAGTGGTGGTTTGGTTCTAACTTTGAGATGGAGCACTGACGGATCGGGTGCCAAAATGGCGCTTTTGTCGAGATCTGGTGAGCTAGCCGCGGAACCCCTCGCATCTATGTCTCAGTCGCGGCCACAGCAAATAAGGTCTGCCATGCACGCAATGGCAATGTCGTATTTGGCAAAAAAGGATGGCTGGTTCGATGAAGTGGCCCCGTTTCCTTCAGTTCGGCCCGAGACGAACGACGTTCGATAGCAGTGATGAGTTTATCGATTCTGCTCAAGCTAAGGAGAGTAAGGTTATGAACACTGTTTCGCCGACTGCAACACCGAGTGTTTCGCTAAGTGATGCGGCGACACTCGTTGCTTTGACTTTGAAACGCACCACAAACAAAGCGGGACAGCCGCGAACCCGTGCAAGAATGTCGTACAAGACATTCAGGCGCCTGACTGGACGGCGTGTCGGCGGGGCGGCGTTCGTGAGAGGCTTCACGGAGGAATTGTTGAAACTAGGCTGGCTGATGATCCGTATGCCATCGGCTTACGGCTTCGTGCGCGCCGCCTCCCTCGACAAGTGGCGTCTCATAAAATCAAATATGGTCGCGGAAGAACTTAAGGTGATTAAGGAGGGATCTGCGGCGAAGGCATTGGAGAGTGCTCGGCAAGAGCTCGCTGGATCGGGTGAGAATAACGGTTCAGCAGGCGGCCTCAGTAAGGCAGCTCGAATAAGCGGAGAGAAGAAAAAGCCGGTCGCAAGCATCGGATAGATGTGCCTCGTCAGGAGATTGATTTGTGTAGCCCCCATCAGGGGCAGGCGAATTGAGGCCAAAACGCTGCCGGAAGCTGGGCTGCAGACTCGGATCCAGCTTCCCACCATGGAGCGAAAATGCGGCCTCAGAGCATGTTGAAGGACAATCTCCACGCCCTGTAGAGAGTTGGCCTCAGGGCAACCGACGGCATGTCCTTTCGATCAATTTCAGTACCCGCCGGCGAAAGGTTCGCAGGATTGCGGAGCGCAAGACTTGTGAATTCTTGCGTCTCAGCGTTCGCAGAAGAAGCAGTAGCTTTGGGGAAAAAGATGGCGACTGGATCTGTTTACGTCTGGGAGCGTTGCGATTCAGATTTTACTGGCGGCCGGGTGCATTCAACCGAGGTCGAACTGCCTTATCTTTGCCAAAACACGGGGAGGCAAGGGCTGCGTGGGCGGTACGTGGACGTAATCGGTCATCCAGCCACGGATGTTCACTGGCCCACGGGTGAGATGGGCGAAGCACTGCCCGACAAACAAGGTAACTATGTTTTCAAGCCTTTCGGCGGCGGAATTCTTGGTGAACAGGAAAGTTGTGAGGCCGCGGCACGCTTCGGCCAGGTCAACGTCTACTACCACGTCTCCTTGATAGCTCATCGAGTGAACGAAGTGCTGCGTTCACTCGGCGAGGGCCCGTTGCCGAAGGTCAGAGCGATCGTTAATGCGCACCAGCCGAAACAAGGGGGAGTTAACGGGGATCTGCTTAGGTTGGTGCCGGTCAAAGGGACCAAATACCGATATCCAGCAAGAATCGAAAATCTCGATGATTTTTCGATCCCCCTCTGTGGGGAATTGCTGTTCGGCCCGGGGCGTGCAGTCACAGCGGAAGGGTGGCTTCCACGAATTTCAGGCGGTGCTTATCTGTGCGACCCCTCGCACAATGCCAGTTTCATATATCAGGCATTCGGGTTTCACGTTGTGCGCCATACCGCTGACATCCAAGCTGACAGGCTGCATGCACCGCGCGCCAGTTTCAGTAGGCCTGGTCCCCTTGAGTACGCCTTGAGCGCATACTTTGCGGCCGCGATGCTGTCGACTCCCTACGTATGGTGTTGGCACCTCCGTCATGATGCCGAGTTCGTACCATCGGATACTCTTGCCAATGATTCGCGTATGGACGACGCCGAGTTGCCACCGCCGGAGGCGCTGGTCGCGCAAGTCATAGCGGCGACAATGTGGGACCTACACAAGGCTTTTCCGGGAGACGAACTTACTTGTATTTCGTTAGTTGTAGCTGCCCTTTTGGCGCTGGGACGACTTTCTGATAGCCCGTATGCTCCTTCCGGAATTCGAACGCGTGCCCTCAGGTCACTTCCGGAGAACTTTGCCTCGTGTTTGCTTCATGCAGACCGAATGAGATTCAGCAGCCGTTACGAAACACTGATCCGAAGCGTTTTTGAGAAACGTGGGATCGGCTTTAGTTCTTCAGCGGTTGAGACATTGTTGGCACCCTCCGTTCAGCCACCCCTCTACCGCCTCAGTGAATCGGAAGAAGTCCGGCGCCATGTTGTAAAAATTCGCGAGAAGTTTTCAGAGGTCATAATTCCGGATGACATCGATCTCATCGACCCGGACCAACTTGAACAGTTCCTCTCTTCGTCCGCCAGCGCTCCGTACCATTTGGCGGCGGTCGGAGATGTGATGACCGGGATGCGGATGCGTCATCGTATCCGCAGGTTTGGCCCAGACTATGCCTTCGCCTGGGTCAGGCCGATCTTTAGACGCTGCGCTTTGATAACGGGAAACCTTGAGGGGCCGTTCTCCACCATCTCTGAGAAAGCAGGTACCACTCGGAACTACTCATACAAAGTGGACCCCAAGTCAGCCTCTGTCTTACGTCGTGCAGGCTTCGCTGCCATGACTGTCGCGAATAACCACATTCAAGACTGCGGTCGGGGTGGCGTGGTTGAGACGCTAGCCACGTTAGAGCGACAGTATATCCAACCGTACGGTGGTGGTAGGAACCAGAGCTCTGCTTACCACCCGGCGATTTTTGATGGCGCAGATATCCGCATCGGACTTCTCGGATATTACTGGAACCGTCGAACAGCGGCTCGTGGCGAACTTCCAGGCTCCGCACAAGATGTGCCCGAATTCGTCGAGCGTGATCTGGCCCAACTTCGTCCACTGGTCGATCGGATCGCCGTGATGGTACATTGGGGTTTGCCATACCAGCGCCAACCTACCGAGCAAGACCGCATGAAAGCACGGCTATTTATCGACCTGGGTGCGGACGCAGTCATCGGCCATCATCCCCACATCCTTCAGCCGATCGAGATTTATAATGGTCGGCCGATATTATACAGTGTCGGCAATTTTGCATTTGGGTCCGGAAACAGCAAAGGGGAGTCCATTCTGCCTTGCTTCCACTTTGGTGCGAAGCAGATCCGTTTAGATATTTATCCAGTTTACGCTCAAAACAGAGATCCGCGCCTCGACTACCAACCAAAGATAATGGGAGGAGCAGCCGGTCGCGCGACAATCGATCGGTTGCTGGCGTTGTCGCCTGGACTCGCCGATGTTGTCGTAGCCGTTCAAGACAGATGCCTTAGATTGGCCATCCCTGCACTGGCGTGAGGCTCCGAAGCTCATGCGTATGCCGTACGCGGATTTGCACTGGGTTCCTCGATCGCAATGGCGGCGCGAGCGATACGTGCCGACAAAACAAGGAGCCGATACCCTGTCACGCAGGACGCTGAGGTGCCGCGGAGGCGTCGCTTGCGAACATTGCGAGGACCAGACGTGGAGGAACGAACTCTTTACTGCTCAGCCGGTTTTGATTTGTTTAGCTGCCGCTAATGGGATATGTCATCCCTGCGGGATCGTCCATGGGAGCGACAGGTGCGATTTCTAATCCGTCTGTTAGGGGCAGTCGTCTTAGGCTGTAGTCTGACGTATTCAGGCCAAGTACTTGCCTGGAAGGTCGGCAAAGGTACGACCTCAGCAACTATTAACGGCATAAAGTTGACGGTATACACCTATCATCCGAAGAACTGTGCCAATCCATCGATCCTGTTCGTGTTCCATGGACTAAGCCGAACCGCCGAATCCTACCGAGACTACGCGCAGCCTCTTGCGGATCGAAATTGCCTGATAGTTATGGCGCCGCTTTTCGACCTGGAAAGGTTCCCAGGCTGGAGCTATCAGCGGGGAGGCATTGTCAACTCGGGCACAATTCAACCTCGGGACAGGTGGACTGTCTGGTACGTGAAGGGCTTGGTAAACTGGGCGAGGGCCCGAGAGGGGCTGCCGACTGCGCAGTATTACCTTTTTGGGCACTCGGCGGGAGGTCAATTCATGTCGCGTGTTGCAGCATTTGCCTTGTCGGATGCCAAGAGAGTGGTCGTAGCCAATCCGTCGACCTACGTATTGCCCTCGCTAGCAGAGGCGGCAGCCTACGGGCTGGGATGTCTCTCCTCGGGTTGCGTCTATACGCCGGATCAAGCCTCTCAGGAGTTGAAGGCCTATCTGGCTTTGCCTCTAACAATCTATCTTGGAGAAGACGACACTGGCGATGTCGATCTAAACGAAAGCGCAGCTGCTATGCGCCAAGGAGAGACGCGTTTGGATCGGGGGCAGTTCACTTTTGAGCTGGCGCAAGCTGTCGCGACCGCTAACGGGTGGCCTTTCAATTGGCGTCTCGTGATTTTGCCGGGTGTCGGACATTCGGCACGCGACTTGTTGCAGTCTGACCAGGCTCAGCAAGTCTTCGGCCTTAAGTAAAGAATTAGCACATCGCTGACTTCAAGGTCTGCCGCGTTTCACTCAGCTCAATGAGCAGCGAGACAGCTTGCATCGCCTTTTTGCCGAGCGTGAATTGCCGCTGCGTTTTGTTGTTCTAATTTAGTAAATTCTAAACCATCTTCGGTCTAAGTTGCTCTTAAGAGAGGGCTTCTGGATGCGGAGACTGAAAGATCTGCCGCCCGAAAAACGGGGGAACTTTGCCGTCGCGATGGCCTTAATGGTGGTGCCACTGGGCTTGGCCCTCGGCCTTAGCATTGACTTTACCAACGCCGCTTCCTGGAGATCCAAGCTGCAGGAGATAGCCGATTCGGCGGCTCTTGTTGCTGTCGAGAGCGATGGAGGAAACGAAGCAGCCGTCCAGGCCGCGAAGAATTGGGCGCTGGCCAATGGCTCCTTCGTGACCGGCGCTGTCGTTGGGGTGAGCATCACCACTCCTTCTGCTGGGACGCGAGAGGCGGCGGTTGAAATCTCAGCTGGAATGCCAACCGCTTTCATGAGTCTTGCTGGAATTCGGAGCATTAACCTTCACGCGGCGGCAACGGCCCGAAAAGCCGCGCCGGATTATTGCTTCTATGTCCTCGATCCTGCCTCAAATGGAGCGCTGACGGTAATGGGTTCCGGGGGGCTTTCGGTGCCAAACTGCGGTATCCAAGTGAATTCCTCCAGTCCAAGGGCACTGAGGCACGTTGGAACCGGAAAGATTGTCGCCAGAAAAATCTCTATAGTGGGCAATTACCAAGGCGGCGGTTACACCATCATCCCGAAAACCAACCAACCCGAACTTGCAGACCCCCTTGTCGATCTACCGCAGCCCGTTCCACCGAACGGCTGCGACTACAGTGATCAGATGCTGACCGATGTTACCATTCCGGCCGGCCGGGTGTTCTGTGGAAACATTGACCTCGATGGAAATGTCGTTCTTTCTCCCGGAGTTCACTATTTTCAGAACGCAACAGTGAGCATCGGCAGCCATGTGAATCTCTCGGGCGACGAAGTCACGATATTCGTTGACTCCGAGTCAAGCATTATTCAGTCAGCAGGCAAAGGTGGCGTAAGGATTTCGGCTCCCACGAGTGGCATTTACGCTGGCATCGCTATCTTCGGGTCACGCACAGTTACGCCCTCTGTGCCCACGGTCTCATTGTCCGGAAACAAAAACTACTTAATTGAAGGGGCTATCTACCTGCCCCATCATCGTTTTCGGATGAGAGGGACAACAGACCTGAAGTCGACTGCCAACTCAGGTTGGATTGTTGCGTGGCAATTTTTCTATAGTGGCAACTCGAGTGTGGCCCTGGACTGGTATGGTGCGACTCCGCCGAAAGGCCTTGGAGACTTAGGAATAGTGCTCCTTCGCTGAAGCAATACTGATGTCAGTGCTCGGCACAGGGCTAATCTTTGTTGTTGCTGCATTGGGCTCGGACCAACCAACCATTCCCGGCGGCTGCCGTTATATGCATGGCCGAAATGACCGAGCGGGCATGACTGTGCGCAGCTCTTCGGTTGGCGGCGTCCAGCCGGCGCTACCCTGGTCACCCGGAGGCAGCACAGATCGAATCAGGCGGCGAAGCACAATTTTCCGCCAAGTGCCTGAGACTGTTTGGTAGTGGAACCAGTCATGGGCGGAGCTGATCTCCGGTCAATTTTTCTGCTTTGGTCCAAAAAAACAGCGAAATTCGACGAATCTCAACGTTTCGGGCACTCCTCAAACACCGATGCTATATCGCGGCGGACTAGCGTCCAAATTGCCGGCGCAAGCGAGTTACAACTTCATGCAGACCCATGGCATTCGAAGCTTTCACAAGAAGGCGGTCCTTCGCGCGCAGGATAGTGGCGAGCTCGGGCAACACATCGTCTGCTGTCGCGAAGTGTGGGCCGAGGAGGTACTCCGGCAGGGCACGACGGAGATATGTCATCTGCGTCCCAACCGTGATCACCATATCCAGATCGGCCGCGAGAACGGGTTCCGCCAGACCGGCGTGAAATTCGGCCGATCGTGGCCCGAGTTCCCGCATGTCGCCAAGAAGGGCAAGCTTTCGGCCCCCACTTGCGCGCTTCCCCTCAGCGAGTGCCGCCAGCACGGCGGCCACCGATGTCGGATTCGCGTTGTAGGCCTCATCGACGACATGGATCTCGCCGGACGCGAGGGCGATGCGTATGACTTCGCCACGTCCGTGGATGGCCTGCACCTCCCCGAGCGCATTGGTCGCAGCTCCCAGATCAAGGCCGAGCGAATCGACAGCCGCCAGCGCGCTGAGGCTGTTGACTGCCATGTGCCGCCCTGGATTACCTAGCTTGTAGGCGAAATCCCGGCCCTTCAGGACCGCACGCACCAGTTGATCTTCGTGCGAATAGTCCACGAGCCGGTAGTCGGCCTTAGCATGTCCACCGAAGGACACGACCTTCGCCCCGAACGACAGCGCGCTGGCTCGGAGATATTCGAAATGCTCGGAATCCCGAGGCATGATCGCAGTGCCGCCCTCAGCGACATCGTACAGGCGGGCTTTCAACTTGGCGATGGCCTCACGCGAGCCGTACTCTTCGAGATGGGCGTCGCCGATCGTCGTGATAAGAGCGACATGCGGCTTGAGCGCAGATACCTCAAGGAGCCGCCGAAAAAAGCCAATCGACACCTCGACAGCGTGGATGCCATCAGGGGGAAGGTTGGCGATCAGGCCGAGCACGCCGGAGACGGTATTGAAGTTTTCGCCCGGAAAAGGTGGATAACCAGCTGCGGTGAGAATGACGTTGATCATCGCCGTGGTGCTCGTCTTGCCGACGCTGCCGCCAACCGCGATCAGGCGTCCGCCGTAAGCAGACCGCGCTCGCTCGGCGAGATACTTCATGGCGACGCGGACCGAAGCCACCCGGAGCAACGGCAAGCCTTCGAAGTTGGGCCGGTACTCTCGGTCCGCGAGGAGCGCGAGCCCCTGTCGCCTGAAGCGCCTGATCTTCCTGGGGTGTACTCCGTAACGGTAGGTGCCAACGCGCGGGATGACGAGCGCGCCGGGGCCGATCAGTGCGTCGCAGAAGGCTATGCAGTCGGTCGTCCAGGCTTCCGGCAACTCGCCTTCCCATATGCCTCCGGTGATCTCCGCAAGCTCAGCCTTCGTCCAAGGGTGCATTTCTCCCCCTGTCCTGCCGATCGACCCGAATCACGTTAACCCGCGCCCCGGCCACCTTGAATAGGTGGCCGTCCGACATCCCTGTCCTGTGGTTCGATCACTTTCAGCCAATTCCGCTCAATGTGCAATGGTTCCGGGTACCACCTGAGACCTTTGCCGGGTTCAAAGCGGCCTTCGCCAAGCCCGCTACTTTAACGACCACATCCGCAATCACTTTTGAGATCGTCTGGTTGGGACCGATCACGATCTTGGATGAGCGAAACCATCTGTTCGAACGCTAGTCACCTATTCATCGAGTTCAACGGCTCATGGTCGGGGAGACAGTGATGCAGCACCTCGCCAAGGTTTCGCTTGTCGAACGTCTGGCCACAAACGGGGCAGAACTCGAAATATCCTGCTTCGTCGTTGGCCGGCGGCCCGTGGCGCTTGCCCTTGATGCCGGTTGCGGGGTTGTTGGTTCGATCTCGTCTCACGTTGGTCGCCACCGCACGTAACTTTCATGGGGACGGGCCGACAGCCGATCGGGGGTTCCAGCGGGCCGCCGGGCCTACCGGCTGCCAGTGGCGTTGCCGGGTAGAGTCAATTGTAGGCCATTTCATGCGTCATTACTAATACAATAAAATGATAGCGTTCCGTTCCTCTAGCCGCCAGACCGGGCGCGTCCATTCCCCCTATGATGCGGACTTTGGTGGACAATCCGCCCTAAGGGGACGGATGGACACACGAGTCGAGTTCGACCTCGTGATCGATGATGCCGATGTTCGCATTCTTACTCGCCGCGGTCTCGATTGAACGACGAAGTAGCGAGACCTTTCGGCGCCGCCAAGGAGACGTCGACGCTGACGGTCGGTAGCGGCTGTCGTCCGTCGTCTCGGTGCGTCGAAAAACGGGCAAGTTGATTGGGAACAACGATTACCTACCTCGATTTAGGCATCGTAGCGCCGCGCTTCGCAGCGGTTTTGGGCCGCTTCGCCCTGGAATATGTGTGCCCAAAGTCTGAAGGTCTGCGAAATTCGCCGTACTTATTTCGCAAAAATCCTGCAAAAAAAGTGCGGCGATTTCGCGCTAAGTGCTTGAAAAACGTGGTGATCCCGACAGGAATCGAACCTGTGACCTACAGATTAGGAATCTGCCGCTCTATCCTACTGAGCTACGGGACCATCGCGCCCGACACATAACCGCTTCGGGACGTTTCGCCAAGAGGCAGCTAGGCCGCTCGCTTGGGTTCGACCGCGAACGGGCTCAGGCCCAGCCAGGTCTGCATTTTACGGGCGATATCCTGGTCTCCCGTCAAGATGACTTTCGTCCCTGCCTTCTCGACGGTGATCAGCCCCATCCAGATTTCGGTCATGGTGTGCAGGTCGGTCGAGACGTAGAGATCGACATCGAAGCCCGGGTCGTACCAGCAGAGGTCGACCTCGCCGTGCTTCTCGACGATCAGCCACCATGACCGTTTCGAGGCGGGGAGCTCCTGATATAGAAATTGTATCACCGTGCGGCCGTCGGGCAGCGGCGACGCGTTGAGATTGCGCCGCATGTCCCACATCAGCAGCGACGGATCGAGGTTCTTCAGCGACAGCCGCGACTCGACCCATTTCTGCCCCCAAAAGCCCATCGCCTCGACAACGGAACGCAGATCCCTGCCTGCCTCGGTCATCCGGTATTCGAAGATGCCTTTCTCGCCGCGCACCTCCTTGCGCTCGACGATCCCGGCCAGCTCGAGCTCCTTGAGGCGTTGCGACAGAAGGGTCGGCGACATTTTGCGGACGCCGCGGCGCAGATCGTTGAAACGGGTCGAGCCTGCCACCAATTCGCGAAGCAGAACCATGGTCCAGCGGGTGCACAGCACCTCCGCGGCCATCGATAACGGGCAGAACTGTTTGTATCCGGACTGGGTCACGACGTTGCCTTCCCCTCAAACTCAGCCGGGACCATAGGCCTTTCCCGGCGGCGCGGCGAGTACAGAAACTGTACCGGCCCAGTGTGGTGGATTTGAAGTTCCTGCTTTCTGGGTGGCATCAGCGTTAGGAACTTCAAATCCAAAACCACACTGGAAATCCAAGCATTTGCTGGTGTGGCTTTTGAATCCGAAATTCGCTCGCTGCGTTGCTCCAAAGCGAATGCGAATTTCGGATTCGCCACACCAGTACAGATCGCGGACTGGCTGGCGCCGGCCTTGCCGTGCGAGCCCTTGGCCGCTGCACGGGATACCCCTGTGCACGACCAGGAGACATGACCCATGACCGCTTACGTTATCGCAGACATCAAGGTGAGGGACCCGAAGTGGATGCCGGCCTATGCCGCGTCAGTCCACGACCTCGTTCACAAGCACGGCGGCAGATATCTGTCGCGCAGCGGCAATGTGAAGACGCTCGAAGGCAAGCCGCTCGACACGACGCTGATTGCCTTGATGGCGTTCCCGACCGAGGCCGCGGCGCGCGCCTTCACCGACGATCCTGCCTACGCGCCGTTCGTTTCGGCCCGTCAGGGCGGCAGCGACAGCCGTTTCCAGCTGATCGACAACTCCGATCTGGCCGGAACCATCCCGTATCTGCCGAAGGGATGATCTTCCCCTGCATTCGTCGCATCGGGATAGGGATCTCCCAGCAACAACAGCCACAGCGCCCACCTGCCGGACCTCCTTACTTCCGGCGGCCGGCCGGGCTGTGCTTTTCAAGAAGAATGGAATGACTATGACAATCAACTTTCGCAATAGAGTTCTCGCTGCCGCGGCGCTGCTGTCGGCCTGCACTGCGCTGGCGCAGGCGCATCAGGCAGCGCCCGCGTCCGGTCCCAATCCGCTGGCCGACAAGGTACGCGCGGCCAACAGCCGCTTCGAGAATGTGGCGGCGGCGACCGCTGAGGGCTATGCGCCCATTCCTTGCGCCAGCGGCATCACCGGCGGCGCAATGGGCATCCATTACGTCAATCCGGGCTACCTCAAGGACGACGCGGTCGATGTCGCCAAGCCTGAAGCCGTCATGTACGAGCCGATGGCCGACGGCATGCTAAAACTGATCGCGGTCGAATACATCACCTCGAAAGGCCCGGCCTCGCTCGACGGACATCTGTTCAACTTCAACAGTGCGCCCAATCGCTATGGCCTCGGTCCGTTCTACGAGCTGCATGTCTGGGCCTGGAAGGGCAACCCGACCGGCGCGTTCGCCGATATGAACCCGAACGTGTCGTGTGAACCGACGACTGCTGCCAGCCAGTAAGCAGCCGAGCCAGGCGGCGCCAACGCCGCCTGGCCGCGCTGAATTGCGGGGCAGCCGGCAACGGGCGCAAAGACGGCTCAGATAGCGGAACTTTCGGGATGCCGGCGCGCTTTAGTGTCCCGAAGGAGAGACCGCATGAGCGCGACCAAAGAGTTCTTTGAAACCTGGCTGCAGGAGAATGTCGGCAATCTGCCGGCCGAGAGCGAGGTGAGCGTCGCCGTCCTGGCGCAGCAATTCGAACAGGATGCCGACGCTGCCGGCTATGGCCACGAGGTTCGCGAAGACGAGCTCGGCAATATCCAGGAGGCGATCGAGGCAGCCCTGACGAAGGCGAGGACAGGCGAAGAGCCGCAGGCTGCCGACGACAATGAGCTGGCGCCGGTCATGGAGGCGCTGGAGGTCGAGGATCCGAAGAGCGGACCGTAGCGGTTGCGGCTCTTCCCTTCCACGCTACATGACCGGGCATAATGGATGCCAAACACCTCACACTCGGCGTCGTGATCGGCGTGGCTATCGGCGTCGTGTTGGACAACATTGTTGCGGGCATCGGTATAGGTATTGCTCTGGGCATTGCCTTCGGCCTTGCCCGGAAGTCGTCCGGCCGGAAGTGACCAGCAGAGCATGTCCTGCCCGGTTTTGCCGCCCAGAGGTGCGGCGGTTGCCGCACCGCCGATGCCGAACGGCTACGCCGCCAGCGCCGTTTCCGCCAGCTTCACCCAATAGCTCATGCCGTGCGGGATGACCTCGTCGTTGAAGTCGTAGGCTGGGTTGTGCAGGCCGGCGGTATCGCCATTGCCGATGAAGATGAAGGCGCCCGGCCGCGCTTCAAGCATGTAGGAGAAATCCTCGCCGCCCATCACCGGCTGGATCGCGCGGTGCACATGGCTGTCGCCGGCGACGTCGGCCGCGATGTCGCTGGCAAAGACCGTCTCTTCCGGATGGTTGAAGGTGACGGGGTAATTGGCATTGTAATCAACCTCGATTGTCGCGCCGAAGGCAGCGCCCAGGCCTTGGCAAAGCGCGCGGATGCGCTCTTCGGCCTTCTTGGCGACCTCCTTCTTCAGCGTGCGTACGGTGCCGGCGATCTCGGCCGTCTCGGGAATGACGTTATAGGCGTCGCCGGCGTGGAATTTCGTCACCGAGACGACCACCGCCTCGACCGGATCGGTGCTGCGCGAGGCGATCGTCTGCAATGCGCCGACAAGCTGGCTGGTGATGACGATCGGGTCGATGGTGCCGTGCGGCATCGCCGCGTGGCCGCCCCGGCCCTTGACGGTGATGGTGAATTCGGCGGTCGCCGCCATGATTGGACCCGGCCTGATGGCGAACTGACCGACCGGCAGGCCCGGCATGTTGTGCATGCCGAACACCTTGGAGATACCGAAGCGCTCCATCATACCGTCCTTGACCATCTCGTTGCCGCCGCCGCCGCCCTCTTCGGCCGGCTGGAAGATGACCGCGACGGAGCCGGCGAAATTGCGCGTTTCGGCGAGGTATTTGGCGGCACCCAACAGCATCGCGGTGTGGCCGTCATGACCGCAGGCGTGCATCTTGCCGGGGACGGTCGAAGCATAGGATTTGCCGGTGATCTCGTTGAGCGGCAGGGCATCCATGTCGGCGCGCAGGCCGATGGTCGAGCCTTCGCCGTGGCGGCCGCGGATGATGCCGACGACGCCGGTCTTGCCCAAACCCGTCACGATATCGTCGCAGCCGAAAGCCTTCAGCTTCTCGGTGACGAAAGCGGCGGTCTTGAAGACGTCGAAATTCAGCTCCGGCGTCTGGTGCAAATGGCGGCGCCAGCCGGTCACCTCGTCCTGCATTTCGGCGGCTCGGTTCAGGATCGGCATGATGGTTCCATTTCGCTGTTGGAGCAGGCGGTCTTGGCCTGCTGCTTTGCAATTGTGCCTGCTGCCTTGCAACCATGCACGCTGCTTTGCATTGTGCTGCTGCTTCCACATTGTGATCGGCAGCACTTTGCCATGTTGACGTCACATAGAGTAAATAGCACCGCGACTGTGGTCCGGGAACAGAGGGCCGGACCATTATCCTGGCGATCGTGTAACGAAATCTTACGGAGCCAGGTGGGACTGCGGCAAGAGGCTATTTCGGTTTTCATGATGCGCTACAGGCATTTCCTCAAACTGTTGGTGGCGGGCACGGTGGTGCTTGCGGCGCTGGCCGGGCCTGCCTTGGCCAATCCGACAATCCTGTTCGACCTGAACAGCGGCAAGATCCTGCAGCACCAGGAGGCGTTCAGGCGCTGGTACCCGGCTTCGCTGACCAAGCTGATGACCGCCTATGTGGCGTTTCGGGCGATTGCCGCGGGCGAGGTCCAGCTCGATTCGCCGATCAAGGTAACGAAACATTCTGCCGGCGAGCCGCCGAGCAAAATGGGCTTCAACCCGGGCTCGGTGATGCGGTTGGACAATGCGCTGAAGATGATGCTGGTCAAATCGGCCAACGATATCGCCATGGCGGTCGGCGAGAATATCGGCGGTTCGCAAGCGGCTTTCGCCGAACGCATGAACGCCGAAGCGCAGAGGCTCGGCATGAGCGGGTCCCATTTCGTCAATCCGAACGGGCTCTATTCGCCGGACCAGTATACGACAGCGCGCGATCTCGCTTTGCTGGTGATGGCGATTCGCAAGGAATTTCCGCAATATGCCCCCTGGTTCTCGATCGAAGGCCTTGCCGTCGGCAAGAAGGCGATCTCCAACTACAACCTGCTGATCGGCCGCTATCCGGGTGCCGACGGCATGAAGACGGGTTTCGTCTGCTCGTCCGGCTTCAACATGATCGGCTCGGCGACCCGCAACGGCCGCACCCTGGTCGCCGTAGTGCTCGGCGAGCAATCGGCCATTACCCGCGCCGAGGCGGCGGCAAAATTGCTCGACCAGGGCTTTGCAACGCCGGCGCCGAGCTGGCTGACGGTAGCGGCGCTGCCCGCCTATGGCGACACCATGTCGGCCAACGACATGAATGACGAAATCTGCAAGAAGAAGCCGGTCGAGGAGCAGTCGGAAACCGCACCCGCCGTCGGCGACAAGGGCAAGGACGTGCCGAAATCGCCCTATCAGGAAAAGCTCGACCATGTACCGACGCTGATCGCCGTCGGCCTCGGCGGCGCCACGGGACCGAAGCCGAAGGCGATGCTCGACGCCTCCGGGCAGGAATATGCCGACGTGCCGCTGCCGACATGGCGGCCGGACCGGGCGCCGCCGGCCGGCGCCGAGCCAGTTGTGGCCGGATCCGCCACCGCCGCGCAGGTCCAGCAGCCGGCCAAGGCGCTGAACTAGCCGCATGGCCGGTTTCCCGATCCCCGTTTCGGTGCTCACCGGCTTTCTCGGTGCCGGCAAGACGACGCTGCTCAATCGGCTGCTCCGGGATCCGGCGCTCGCCGACACCGCCGTCATCATCAACGAGTTCGGCGAGATGGCGATCGACCATCTCCTGGTCGAGCAGGCCTCCGACGGCATCATCCAGCTCTCCGACGGCTGTCTCTGCTGCACGCTGCGCGGCGAGCTGGTCGACACGCTGGCTGACCTCGTCGACCGCCTGCAGACCGGCCGCATCGACCGGCTTGCCCGCGTCATCGTCGAAACCACCGGGCTCGCCGATCCCGCCCCCGTACTGCAGTCGATCATGGCACACCCGGCCCTGGTCCAGGCCTTCCGGCTCGACGGCGTCATCACCCTGGTCGATGCCGTCAACGGCAATGCGACGCTCGATGCGCATGTCGAGGCGGTGAAGCAGGTGGCCGTCGCCGATCGCATCGTGCTCAGCAAGGCCGACCTGACCACGGATGCAGGCGATGTCGAGGCGTTGCGGGCGCGGCTCAGGCAGCTCAACCCGGGCGCCGTGGTGCTCGACGCCGGCGAGGCAAGCACCGCGACCCTGTTCGATAGCGGCCTCTACAATCCGGCCACCAAATCCGTCGATGTGCAGCGTTGGCTCGGCGAAGAAGCCGGCCACGACCATGACCACGGCGGGCATGACCACGGCGGGCATGATCACGACGGGCATGACCATGCCGACCATGATCACCATGACCACAGGCACGATTCCCGCGTGCGTTCGTATTCGCTGGTTCATGACGGGCCGGTGCCGTTTTCGGCAATCGAGATGTTCCTCGATCTGTTGCGCTCGGCGCATGGCGAGCGCCTTTTGCGGATGAAAGGCGTCATCGAGCTTGCAGAAGACCCGTCGCGGCCGCTGGTTATCCATGGCGTGCAGAAGATCCTGCATCCGCCGGTGCAACTGCCGGCCTGGCCGGACAGCCAGCGCGGCACAAGGCTGGTGCTGATCACGCTCGACATGCCCGAAGACTATGTTCGCCGGCTGTTCGCCGCCTTCACCAACCGGCCGTCGATCGACACGCCGGATCGCGTAGCACTGGAAAGCAACCCGCTGGCTATTGCCGGATCGTGATCTCCCCCCTTGAGGGGGAGATGTCGCCGAAGGCGACAGAGGGGGTCGCCTCGGCTGGCGCGACGCCCTGTGGGACGAGAGAAAAGGTTGGCGCTTCACGCGCGGCAACCCCCTCTGGCCTGCCGGCCATCTCCCCCTCAAGGGGGGAGATTATCCCGCTCAGCCGCTTTCGCCAGAACGAGCTAAGTCGAGACTCAGCCGATCCCGCACTCGACCAGGAAGCGGTGGCCGCCCGATATCGCCGTCGTCTCGATCAGCCGATGGCCGGTCTCGGCGCAGAAGGCGGGAATGTCGATGACGGCGAGCGGATCGGTGGTTTCGAGCCACAGCCGGCTGCCCGGCTGCATTGCGGCCAGGCGCTTTTTTGCCTTGAGCACCGGCAACGGGCAGTTCAAGCCTTTGAGGTCGTAGACGGCGGCGGGGCTAGTTGAGGGCCCGTGTTCCTGGCCCCCATCTTCTTGCTCAAGCATGAAGTTCAGCCGCCAAACATGCCGAGCAGCTTTTTCTTCAACCTTGTCGCCGTGCTTTCGGCGTCCGCAGCCTGCGTTTCGACTGCCGGGGCGGCGTCCGATGGCGCTACGGTGGCGGTGGCGACAGGCATCTCGGCGGCGGTCTTGGCAGCTTCCTTTTCGGCGAGCGCCTGGGCTTTGGCAGCTTCCTTCTCGGCCAAGGCCTGTGCCTTGGCTGCCTCTTTCGCGGCCTTGGCCGCTTCTATGGCGGCAAGCCTTTGTTCCTCGGCCTTCTGCTTGGCGGCCTTTTCGGCATCGAGCGCCGCCATCTTGCGGCCCGCCGGCGAATCGATGCGGCCCATGCGCGCCGTTTCGGCCACGGTGCCGTCCGGGTTGAGCGAGGGCGGCTCGATCGGCACGCGTTCGCCGCGCGCACGCCGTTTCGACCAGTCGGAAACGATGCTGGCTTCCTTGATCCCGGCGATGGTCGGCTTGGGTGCCGGCACGCTGGCCTTGACGGCGCCGTTGAAGGCCGCCTCATAGGTGCTTTGATAGGCGTTGATGGCGCTCTTCAGCGAATCGGGCTGGGTGGTCGCAGGGCAAGCGCCGGTCGGATTAAAGGTCGAGCCGTCGGCCGCAACCTGGTTGAAGACGTAGCGCTTCTCGCAGACGTCGACTTTCGGCGGCACCTTGGTAACCTCGAAATTGTCGTAGCCGACCTTCAGCATCTTCCAGAATTCGTAGTTCGGATCGTTGCGATAGCGCGCCATGTTGGCTGCGGTCATGCGGAACGGAAAAGCCTGGATCTGGAACTCGGTCTGGCCGCCCTGGAAGGCGTCGCGGCCGAAAGCGTAAATCTGCTCGATCTGCGCGTCGGTCATCGAATAGCAGCCAGACGACGAGCAGGCGCCATGGACCATCAGGTTGGAACCCGTGCGGCCATTGGCGCGGTCATAGGCGTTCGGGTAGCCGATATTGAAGGACAGGTGGTAATTCGACCGCGGGTTCATCTGTGCCGGGCGGACCGTGTAAAAGCCTTCCGGCGCCTGGCGGTCGCCTTCGGTGAATTTTGGCCCGAGCTTGCCCGACCATTTGCAGATGTCGTAGCTGGCGACCAGGTCGTAGCGGCCGTTGGTCTTGGCCTTCCAGATTTCGAGCTTGCCTTCTTCCTTGAAGATGCGGGCCATCACCGAGGAGGTGCGGACCATGCCCTTGGCCTTCATCTCGGCCAGGATCTTGTCCGGCAGCGGCTTGTTGGCTTGCGGCGCAAAATCCTTCATCGAAGCATCATTGCAGCCGGCGACGCCGATCGCAGCGATCAGAACTCCGGTGCGGGCAAGCTTGGCAAACATGGATATGGCTATCGTCTTCATCTCTGCGCCGCGGATGCCGCGGCTGCTAAACTGACCGCTGACGGACCCTAAGCCCGTTAACCTTGAAAATTCCTTACCGCAATCATGCTGGCGCGTCCCCTTACGGCAACCCCACTGAGCCGAATGCAGCGGCATTTTTGTGGCGAAACTGGTTCACGCCGCCACATTTCGGGCCGCGTGCCTGCGTTGGTTACAGATTGCGGCCCATCGCCAGGTATTTCTCGCGGCGATGCTCGCGGAAGTCGGTGTTGGCGCCGGAGAATTCCTTCATCGTCCTGGCGATGAGGTCGCCGGTGGCGGCAATCACCGTTTCGGGGGCGCGATGGGCACCGCCGAGCGGCTCGGCGACGATGGCGTCGATGATCTTCAGCTCCAGCAGGTCCTGCGCCGTGATCTTCATGTTGGTCGCAGCATCCTTGGACCGCGTGGTGTCGCGCCACAGAATCGAGGCGGCGCCCTCCGGCGAGATCACCGAATAGATGGCGTGTTCGAGCATGTAGACGCGGTTGGCGGTGGCAATCGCTATGGCGCCGCCCGAGCCGCCTTCGCCGATCACCACCGAGATCGACGGCACCTTCAGGCCAAGGCAGGCCGAAGTCGAGCGGGCGATGGCTTCCGCCTGGCCGCGCTCTTCGGCGTTGACGCCGGGATAGGCGCCGGCCGTGTCGACCAGCGTCAGCAGCGGGATCTGGAAGCGGTCGGCGAGTTCCATCAGCCGCACCGTCTTGCGGTAGCCCTCCGGCCGCACCGAGCCGAAATTATGCTTCAGCCGGCTTGTCGTATCGGAACCCTTCTCCTGGCCGATGATTGCCACCGGCTCGCCACGGAAGCGGGCGAAGCCGCCGACGATCGCCTGATCCTCGCCGAAATTGCGGTCGCCGGCGAGCGGCGTGAAATCGGTAAGCAGACCCTTGATGTAGTCGATGCAATGCGGCCTGTCCGGATGGCGCGCCACCTGCACCTTCTGCCACGGCGTCAGCGCCTTGTAGGCGTCGCGCAGCGCATCGCGCGAGCGCTTCTCGAGACGGGCGATCTCATCGCCGACATCGACCGCCTCGCCGTTCTCGGCAAGCTTCTTCAGCTCAAGGATCTTGCCTTCGAGATCCTGCACAGGCTTTTCGAAATCGAGGTAATTGTACATTCTTGGGCGGACCGGCAAGTCGGAAGGCAATGACTGACGCAAGCCTGAAAATGCAGGCTGGGCGCGGTGGAACGTCGTTCTCACATAGCGGCATGACGCCTAGTCGGCAAGCGGATGATGATCGTTGACCAGACGCACCAGCCGCTCCTCCAGCACATGCGTGTAGATCTGCGTCGTTGAAATATCGGCATGGCCAAGCAACTGCTGCACGGCCCTGAGATCAGCGCCGTTCTGCAGCAGATGGCTGGCGAAAGCATGGCGCAGCACATGCGGCGATATCTTCGCCGTGGCAATGCCGGCCCGAGCGCCAAGCCCTTTCAGCTCGCGGGCAAAGACCTGTCTCGAGAGATAGCCGCTGTCGGAGGCAGCCGGAAACAGGAACGGGCTGTCGGCAAGAGCCGGCACCGCCCCCCGTGCGGCAAGCCATGTCCGCATCGCGGTGCGCGCCTTGGCCGACAGCGGCACCATGCGCTCCTTGTTGCCCTTGCCTCGCACCATGAAGAAGCGGTCGTCGCGCTGTGCCACCGTCACGGGAAGGCCGACCAGCTCCGAAACGCGCAAGCCGGTGGCGTAGAGCACCTCGACCAGCGCGTGCAGGCGCAGCGCCGCCAGCCTGTCGCCGTCATGCATGGAGGGGTCCACCGCCTCCTGCGCCGCGCGGTCGAGCAGCCGGCCGGTATCGGCCTCGCTCATCGTCTTAGGCAGCGGCCGGCCTTTCCTCGGACTGTCCAGCGTGCCGGTCGGATCGTCACCCCGCAGGCCTTCGGCGTAGAGGAACTTGAAGAACTGCCGGATCGCCGACAATTTGCGCGCCTGCGAGGTGGCGGCAAAGCCGCGCGCGGCGATGTCGTCGAGATAGGCACGGATGTCGGCGCTGGTGGCAGCGGCAAGCCCACCGCCGATCCCGACGGAAGCGTCTTCGAGGTCGCGGCGATAGGAGGAAAGCGTGTTTTCGGCGGCGCCGCGCTCGGCGCTCATCATCTCCAGGAAGGCTTCGATGCGGGCGGCGCTGTTCATTTTTTGGGATTGAGCTTTTCCGGAGGGATACGCACGCTCATTTCCGCCTTCCTCGGCTCGACGAACATGACCAGGGCGAACATCGCGCCATAGACAATGCCGGCCAGAATCGCGAGCGTCACGACAAAGCGAAACAGTGTTGGCATTAATTTTCGCCCGTCGTCTTATTCTGCATTTCCAACCCTGTGCCCTTATGAGACGCCAATCCGGCCAATTCAAGGGTGAAGCCCATAGTCCCGGTTGCGCCGCGCTTGACGCAAACAGGCTTTTGATGTCGATACGCCGCCAAAGAGGCCTAGAAGCATGAACGCGCTACCAGCAAATCCTCCGGGCGAGAGCCATGCCGCGCTGCTCGGCCGGCTGGGCGGCCGTTCCATCGTCTTTGTCGGGCTGATGGGCGCCGGCAAGACGGCGATCGGCCGCAAGGTGGCGGCGATGCTGGCACTGCCCTTCATCGACAGCGACCAGGAGATCGAAACTGTTTCGCGCATGAGCGTCCCGGACCTGTTCGAGCGCTATGGCGAGGCGGAGTTCCGAGCACTGGAGCAGCGCGTCATCCTGCGTGTGCTGGAGCACGGGCCGCAGGTGCTGTCGACCGGCGGCGGCGCCTTCATGAACGCGCAGACGCGCGAGGCGATCGCCAGCCATGGCGTTTCGGTTTGGCTGAAAGCCGAGATCGGTCTGTTGATGGAGCGCGTTTCCAAGAAACAGAACCGGCCGCTGCTGAAAAGCGCCGATCCGCGCGCCGTGCTGGAACGGTTGATGGCGGAACGCTACCCGGTTTACGCCGCGGCCGATGTCATCGTGCCGACCCGCGACGACCGCAAGGAGATCATTGCCGCCGAAGTGGTGGACGCGCTGCGCGGCCATTTCGGCGTTGCCGATATTGACGAGGTGCGGTCGTGAGCGCTGATGCAACGGTCTCTGTCGAAGTCGGGCTTGGCGAGCGTGCCTACGATATTTTGATCGGTCCCGGCCTGCTGTCACGCGCCGGCGCCGAGATTTCGCGCCGTCTGCCGGGGACGCGGGCGGCGGTCGTCACCGACGAAAACGTCGCGGCCGCGCATCTCGCGACGCTTGCGGCCGGCCTGGCAAGCGGTGGCATCCAACATGCCGTCATCACGTTGCCGCCAGGCGAAAAGACCAAGAGCTTTGCGCATCTCGAAGAGGTGGTCGACGGCGTGCTGGCCGCCAAGCTGGAGCGCGGCGACGTCGTCATCGCGCTCGGCGGCGGCGTCGTCGGCGACCTCGCCGGCTTTGCCGCCGGCATCGCGCGGCGCGGCATGAACTTCGTGCAGGTTCCGACCTCGCTGCTGGCGCAAGTCGATTCCTCCGTCGGCGGCAAGACCGGCATCAACAGCAAGCGCGGCAAGAACCTGGTCGGGGTATTCCACCAGCCCAGGCTGGTGCTGGCCGACACCGAAGTGCTCGACACGCTGCCGATCCGCGAGTTTCGCGCCGGCTATGCCGAACTGGCCAAATACGGGCTGATCGACCGGCCCGAGTTTTTCGCCTGGCTGGAAGAAAACTGGCGTCAAGTGTTTGCCGGCGGGCCGGAGCGGGCTGCGGCCATCGCCGAGGCCTGTCGTGCCAAGGCCGACGTCGTTGCCCGCGACGAGTTCGAGACCGGCGACCGCGCGTTGCTCAATCTCGGCCACACCTTCGGTCATGCGCTGGAGGCGGCGACCGGCTATGACGGCGCAAGGCTCGTGCATGGCGAGGGCGTCGCCATCGGCATGGCGCTGGCGCACCGCTTTTCGTCAAGGCTCAATTTGGCGAGCCCCGACGACGCGGCGCGTGTCGAGGCGCATCTTCGCGCCGTCGGTCTGCCCTGGCGCATGGCCGACATTCCAGGCGAACTGCCCGACGCCGAGACGCTGTTCTCCTTCATCACCCAGGACAAGAAGGTGTCGCGCGGCGCGCTGACCTTCATCCTGACGCGCGGCATCGGCCAGGCCTTTATCGCCCGGGATGTGCCGGCCTCGGAAGTGCTGGCGTTCCTCCGGGAGAACCATCCGGGTCGGCAGGAAAGCCGCCCGGGATGAGCCAGGCCGGCTGGATCGCGGCTGCCGTGCTCGCCGGCCTCGGCCTGCTGGGCTTCGTCTTGCGCCGGCGCCTGCTCGCCGCCTTCGGCTACGAGCTGCAACGCATCGAGCCGCAGCGCTCGGCGCGCGAGGAACTGCGCGGCGCCGTCGACGATTTCCGCCGCGACGGCCAGGTGGTGCGCGAGGACCGCGCCCGCATCGGCGGCCTGTTCGACCTCGAGGAGCTCGAAGTGTCGGACGTCATGGTCCACCGCACGAATATGCGCTCCGTCAACGCTGACGACCCGCCCGAAGCGGTGGTTCGCGAGATCCTGCAGAGCCCGCACACCCGCATGCCGTTATGGAAGGGTTCGCTCGACAACATTGTCGGCGTGCTGCACGCGAAGGATCTGCTGCGCGCGCTGAACGAGGTCGGCAACGATTTTTCCAGGATCGACGTGATGAAGATCGCGTCGAAACCGTGGTTCGTGCCCGACACCACGACGCTTCAGGAGCAGCTCAATGCCTTCCTGCGCCGCAAGGCGCATTTCGCCATCGTCGTCGACGAATATGGCGAGGTCGAAGGGCTGGTGACGCTGGAAGACATCATCGAGGAGATCGTCGGCGAGATCGCCGACGAGCACGACATCGACATCCAGGGCGTCAAGCAGGAGGCCGACGGCTCCGTCGTCGTCGACGGCACGGTGCCGATCCGCGACCTTAACCGGGCGCTCGACTGGAACCTGCCGGACGAGGAAGCCACCACCATCGCCGGCCTTGTCATCCACGAGGCGCAGTCGATCCCGGACGAAAAGCAGGCCTTTACGTTTCACGGCAAGCGCTTCGTCGTCATGAAGCGCGACAAGAACCGTATCGCGCGGCTGAGGATCAAGCCGGCGATGCTTGGAGAATGACAGTGCGCACCTTGTGGCAGCCGTGGGCAGTCAGGAGTTGATGACGATCGATCGGCGAAGCCTGCTTCTGGCGTCGATGGCGGCGCTGCTGCCGGGACAGGCGGCGGCATTGCGGCCGCGTTCGCCGTCGCCCGAAACCTTCGACTATGGGCCGGCCAAGCTCGATATCTATTCCCGCGATGGCGCAAGCGGCCTGCCGGTCGTCTTCTTCGTCCATGGCGGCGCCTGGCGGGTCGGCAACCGCAACAATGTCAATTCCAAGCCTGGTTTCCTGCTCGACAATGGCTTCGGCTTCGTCTCGATCGACTACCGGATGCTGCCTGAAGCCGACGTCGCCACCCAGGCGGCAGATGTCGAACTGGCCTATCGTTACGTCCGCGCCAACATCGCCAGGCATGGCGGCGATCCGGACCGGATCGTCGCCATGGGCCATTCGGCCGGCTGCCATCTCGTCGCATTGACCGGGCTGCGCGGCGGCCTGCCCGGCGTCGCGGCGCTGGTTCTCGACGACACCAGGGCCTACGACCTGGAGGCACTGGCCAGGAGCGGCGGCATGGCAGGGGTCTATGCCCGCGCCTTTCCCGATCGGGCGCAGTGGCGCGCGCTGTCGCCTGTCACCTATGTGGAAGGCCGCAAGCACCCGCCGACCTTCATCGCCCATTCGCGCGCGAAAGCCCGCGCGGCGGACGCGCAGGCCTTCGCCGGGCGTCTGCGCGCCACCGGAACCAGGGTCACACTGTTCGACGGCAGCGCCTATTCGCACATGTCGATCAATCGCGACTTCGGCACCGAAGGCGATGCATTGACCGCAGCGGTGATGGCCTTCCTGAGGGCGAGCCTCGGCTGAAATTTACCAGCGGGTCTTTTCACCGGGCGCCACCGGCTCGATCGCCAGGGCGTGGACGCCGGATTTCAACTCCTCGGCCAGCAGATCGTTGACTGCGCGGTGACGCTCGACGCGGCTCATGCCGGCAAAGGCTGGCGCGACGATGCGGACGCGGAAATGCGTCTCGCCAGTGCCGTCGAAGGTGGCGTGATGGCCGGAATCCACATGATGATGCCCGGCATGGAGATGGCTTTCGTTGATGACGTCCAGCCGTTCCGGCGAAAACGCCTTTTTCAGCTTATCTTCCATCGTTGCCTGTATGGACATCGCCGCTTCCCTTCACCACATCTATGTCATCGCACAAAATTCGCAATTCGCCGGTTTTATGCCGCGATTCAGCGGCTAGGGCGATCATCGCGAAAATGTCAATTCTTGTTTCGCATCAGCGAACAGCCCATAAATGGGTGAGATGAAGCCGTACCCAAAATATTTCGAGAAGATTCGCATCCGCCCGGAGAAGGACGCGGAGCTGAAGTCGCGTTCGCCGATCTGCCAGTGGGATGGCTGCAAGGAGGCCGGTACCCACCGTGCCCCGGTCGGACGGATGAAGGAAGGCGAGTATTTCCAGTTCTGCTTCGATCACGTGCGCGAGTACAACAAAGGCTTCAATTATTTCTCGGGCGTTCCCGATACCGAGATCGCCCGCTTCCAGAAGGAAGCCATGACCGGCCACCGGCCGACCTGGAAAATGGGCGTCAACGGTGCCTCGACACGCTCCTCGCCCGACTTCGCCCAGGCGCGTTCCGGTCGCGCCGGCTACTACAATCGCATGCGCGATCCGTTCGACCTGTTCAAAGGCCCGAAAGACCCGCGCGAAGCACGCGAGCGCAAGGCCAAGCCGCTTGAGGCCAAGGCACTGGAAACGCTTGGCCTTGATACAAAGGCAACTGGCAAGGATATCAAGGCGCGCTATAAGGAACTTGTGAAACGCCACCACCCGGATGCGAATGGCGGCGACAGAGGTTCGGAAGACCGGTTCCGCGATGTGCTCCAGGCGTATCGCGTGCTCAAGCAGGCAGGTTTGTGCTGAGCGACCATACGGTTCGTGTCGCTTTCCAACTTTCATAAGGTTGGAAAAGGCTCTAAGACCGCCCCCGAACAAAATCGATTGCCGGCGAAACGCGGCGTTTCGCTTGTGGAGACGTTGATAGAGATGAACAAGGTCGATCGCGACATCGCCAACCTGCCCGACACCACGGTGTCGGTGAAGGAGACATTCGGCTTCGACTCCAAGATGGTGGTGCCGGCCTATGCGGTGACGAGCGAGCACGTTCCCGACATCGATCCGGACTACCTGTTCGACAAGAACACGACCATGGCGATCCTCGCCGGCTTTGCCTACAACCGTCGGGTCATGGTGTCGGGCTATCACGGCACCGGCAAGTCGACGCATATCGAGCAGGTCGCCGCCCGCCTCAACTGGCCCTGCGTGCGTGTCAATCTCGACAGCCATGTCAGCCGCATCGACCTCGTCGGCAAGGACGCCATCGTGGTCAAGGACGGGCTGCAGATCACCGAATTCCGCGACGGCATCCTGCCCTGGGCCTATCAGCACAATGTCGCGCTGTGCTTCGACGAGTACGATGCCGGCCGCCCGGACGTGATGTTCGTCATCCAGCGCGTGCTGGAATCGTCGGGCCGGCTGACGCTGCTCGACCAGAGCCGGGTGATCCGCCCGCACCCGGCCTTCCGGCTGTTTTCGACCGCCAACACGGTTGGGCTGGGCGACACCACCGGCCTCTACCACGGCACCCAGCAGATCAACCAGGCGCAGATGGACCGCTGGTCGATCGTTACCACGCTGAACTATTTGCCGCACGACAATGAAGTGAACATCGTGCTGGCCAAGGCCAAGCATTATCGCGACGGCAAGGGCAAGGAGATCGTCAACAAGATGGTCCGTGTCGCCGACATGACGCGCTCGGCCTTCATCAACGGCGATTTGTCGACCGTTATGAGCCCGCGCACGGTCATCACCTGGGCCGAGAATGCCGAAATCTTCGGCAATATCGGCATGGCGTTCCGGCTGACCTTCCTCAACAAATGCGACGAGCTGGAACGCTCGCTGGTGGCCGAGTTCTATCAGCGCGCCTTCGGCGAAGATCTGCCGGAGAGCGCGGCGAACGTTGTGCTGGGCTAAGCAGAGTCTCGATGGCGGGTCCGGGCGACAACACGCGAAACAAATCCAAGACCGGCGCTGAGAACGACAGCTTCAAGCGCGCCGTCACCGTTTGCATGCGCGCGATTGCCGGTGACAAGGATCTCGAGGTCGGCTTCGCCAAGGACCGGCCGGCGCTGGCCGGCAGCCGCGCCCGACTGCCCGAACTGCCGAAGAAGGCATCGAAGGCGGACATCGCCATCACCCGCGGGCTCGGCGATTCCATGGCGCTGAAGCGCGCCTGCCACGATGCGCGCATCCACACCAGGCTGGCGCCGGAAGGCAAGCAGGCCCGCGCCATCTACGACGCGGTCGAGCAGGCCCGGGTGGAGGCGATCGGCAGCCGCGCCATGCAGGGCGTCGCCGACAATATCGGCTCGATGCTGGAGGACAAATACGCCAGGGCCAACCTCGTCGACGTCAAGGACAAGGCCGACGCGCCGATCGAGGAAGCGCTGGCGCTGATGGTGCGCGAAAAGCTGACCGGCCGCACTGTGCCGAAAAGCGGCGAACGGCTGGTCGATCTCTGGCGCCCCTGGGTCGAGGAAAAGGCCAGCGCCGACCTCGACGGGCTATCGGCAAAGCTGGATGACCAGCAGGCGTTCGCCCGCGTGGTGCGCGAGATGCTCGCCTCCATGGAAATGGCCGAGGAGCTCGGCGATGACCAGGAGACGGAAGACTCCGAGGACAACGACGAAAACCAGCCGCAAGGCGAGGAGCAGAGCGAGGAGGGCGGCGAAGACGATTCCGGCTCCGAGCAGTCGCAGTCGGAGGATACCGAGGCATCGTCCGACGACGAGCAATCGGCCGAGACGGAAGCATCCGACGCCACCGCCGAGGATCTCTCCGACGATGACGACGCCGATGCGGAGACGCCCGGCGAGGCGCGCCGCAACGACAATCCCTTCACCAATCTGCCGAAAGAGATCGACTACAAGGTCTTCACCACGGCCTTCGACGAGACCGTAGGCGCGGAGGAACTGTGCGAGGAGGAGGAGCTCGACCGGCTGCGCGCCTTTCTTGACAAGCAGCTCGCCAATCTTTCCGGCGTCGTCGGGCGGCTGGCCAACCGGCTGCAGCGCCGCCTGATGGCGCAGCAGAACCGCTCCTGGGATTTCGACCTCGAAGAAGGCTATCTCGATCCGGCACGGCTGGTGCGCGTCGTCATCGACCCGATGCAGCCTTTGTCCTTCAAGCAGGAGCGCGATACCAAATTCCGCGACACGGTGGTGTCGCTGGTGCTCGACAATTCGGGTTCTATGCGCGGCCGGCCGATCACGGTCGCCGCGACCTGCGCCGACATCCTGGCGCGCACGCTGGAACGCTGCGGCGTCTCGGTCGAAATCCTCGGCTTCACCACCCGCGCCTGGAAGGGCGGACAGGCGCGCGAGAAATGGCTGAAGGAAGGCAAGCCGCCGAACCCCGGCCGGCTCAACGATCTGCGCCACATCATCTACAAATCCGCCGACCATCCGTGGCGGCGGGCGCGCCGCAATCTCGGCCTGATGATGCGCGAGGGCCTGCTCAAGGAAAACATCGACGGCGAGGCGCTGCTGTGGGCGCACAACCGGCTGATCGCGCGGCCCGAGCAGCGCAAGATCCTGATGATGATCTCGGACGGCGCGCCGGTCGATGATTCGACGCTGTCGGTCAATCCGGGCAATTATCTCGAGCGGCATCTGCGCGCCATCATCGAGCTCATCGAGACGCGCTCGCCGGTCGAGCTTTTGGCCATCGGCATCGGCCACGACGTCACCCGCTACTATCGCCGCGCCGTCACCATCGTCGATGCCGAAGAACTGGCCGGCGCCATGACCGAGCAGCTGGCCTCGCTGTTCGCCGAGGAAACCGTGCGCGACACGCGGCGCGGCGGCATGCGGCGCGCCGGATGATTTTTTCCCGCGGCGGCTTTTGGCAGAAGCTTTTGGCCGCCATTGCGTTGTTCGGCATCACTTTGGCCCCGGCTGTCGCTGCCGGGCCGGCCTCGGTCGAGCCGGCCGAAATCTCGGCCCGGCCCATAACCCAGTTTCGCATCGGCAATGACGAAAAACAGTTCGGGCCGCTCGAATTCATCGGCGGGCTCGAAATGACCTCGCCGACGCGCGATTTCGGCGCGCTGTCGGCGCTTCGGTTCCTCAAGCCAGGCAGCGATTTCATCGGCGTCGCCGACACCGGCTTCTGGTTCTTCGGGACCCTCGTTCACGATGCCGACAAGCGGCCTTCCGGCATCCAGAATTTTCGCATGCAGCAGATGGTCGATGCGGCCGGCCAGCCGATCGACGAGAAATGGGCGGTCGATGCCGAAGGCCTCGCGGTCAAGGACGGCATTGCCACGGTCGGTTTCGAGCGCGATCACCGTATCGCCGAGTTCAAGATTGACCCGGACGACATGAAGGCGCCGTTCAGGCAATTGGACTTCCTTATCCCGGCCTGGGAACTCCGCCGCAATCGCGGCTTCGAGACCGTCACCCGCGCCCATCCTCACGGGCAGCACGCGGGCGGGCTGGTCGTGGTGTCGGAAAAGAGCCTCGACAAGGCCGGCAACATCTTTGCCGCGATCATCGAAGGGCCGCACAAGGGCGTCTTCACCGTCAAGCGCAATGGCGATTTCGACATCACCGACGGCGCCTTCCTGCCGGACGGCGACCTGTTGCTTCTGGAGCGCAGTTTTTCGATGGCCGGCGGCGTCAAGATGCGGCTGCGGCGCATCTATGGCGAAAGCGTCGAGAAGGGCGCCGTCGCCGACGGGCCGGTGCTGCTCGAAGCCGACATGGGCTACCAGATCGACAACATGGAAGCGCTCGACGTCTGGACCCGCGACGATGGCGCGCTGATCGTGTCGCTGATGTCCGACGACAACCACTCGATCCTGCAGCGCAATCTTTACCTGGAATTTGTGCTGCACGAGGATTGACGCGAGACCGGCCTGCTGGCTGACAGCATCGCTGGCGTTTCCGCGCCGTTTTGAAGCGCAGGCAATTTCCCTTGTAATTTCCCCTGGCAATGACCCGCGTCGCGGGTTTTCCAGCCGGCTCTCACCATCTGCAAAAATACTTTAGCCGTGACTTGACAATTTGTGTCATCGGCGAAATACTCAAGTCCATGCTTAAGTATTCCGAGATCGACAGCATCCTGCGGGCTCTTGCCGAGCCGACGCGCCGGGCAATCCTGGAAAGGCTGAGCCGCGGGCCGGCCACCGTCAGCCAGTTGGCGGAGCCGTTCGGCATGACCTTCGCCGCTGTGCTCCAGCATCTTCAGGCGCTGGAAGCGTGCGGGCTGATCCGCAGCGAAAAAATCGGACGCGTGCGCACCTGCCGGATCGAGCCCGGCGGGCTAGCCCCGCTCGCCGACTGGATCGCCGCGCGCCGCACGCCGGCCGAACGCCAGCTCGACCGTCTCGGCCAGATTCTGGCGGAGACTGACCAAACGAACGCAACACTCCACGACCAGGAAAAGGACGACAAGAAATGAACCAGATTGCCCCGGTTAACGACGAGCACTCCGTCATCCATTCAAGCTTCACGATCGAGCGGACCTACCCGCAATCGCCCGAACGCGTCTTCCTCGCCTTTGCCGACAAGGCGACGGTGCGGCGCTGGCGCGTCGAAGGCGACGGCTTCACCATCGCCGAATTCACCTTCGATTTCCGTGTCGGCGGCGGCGAGGTTTCGCGGTTCAGCTACCAGGGCGGCCCGGAGATCAGGCTCGATGCGCAGTTCCAGGATATCGTCCCTGACCGGCGCATCGTATTTTCCTACCGGATGGCGGTCGGGCCGCAGCCGCTGTCGGCGTCGCTCACCACGGTCGAGCTTGCCCCTTCCGGCGACGGCACCCGCCTGACCTATACCGAACAGAGTGCCTTCTTCGATGGTGTCGATTCAGCGCAAGGGCGCGAGGAGGGCACGCGCGGGCTGCTGCAGGCACTTGCCGCCGAGCTTCAGAAGGCGAAGTAGAGGTCCGTGGGCGTACCGGGCGGCGTCCAACAAGGCCCGCCCGGATTGCGAGGTGGCCTATTGCCCCTTGCTCGCGAGCCAGACGACGTGACGGGCGCCGCGCTTGCCGTGAGCCCGCACCTTGACCTCCTCGACCGTGAAGCCGGCCTGCTTGAGCCTTCGGGTGAAACCTGCGTCAGGGCCCTGCGACCAGACCGCCAGCACACCGCCGGGCTTGAGAGCTGCTCTCGCGCTGATCAGGCCGGCTGCGCTGTAGAGCGCATCGTTGGCCTTGTAGACGATGCCCTCGGGGCCGTTGTCGACATCGAGCAGGATCGCGTCCCAGGCCGATGCTTGCGAACGGATGAGCTGACCGACATCGGTCTCACGAATGCCGACACGCCGGTCGTCAAGGCAGCCGCCGAACAGCTCGGCCATCGGGCCGCGCGCCCAAATCACGACCGCCGGCACCAGTTCGGCAACGGCGACCTGCGCATCGTCGCCGAGCTCGGCCAGCGCCGCGCGCAAGGTAAAGCCCATGCCGAGGCCGCCGATCAGGATGTTTGGGGTCCGGCGGCCGGCAATCCTTTGACAGGACAGTTTCGCCAGCGCCTCTTCGGAACCGCTGAGCCGGCTGTTCATCAGCTCGTTGGCGCCAAGCATGATCGAGAATTCGCCGCCGCGCCGTTTCAGGCGGAGTTCCTGTCCGCCGTCAGGCGTTTTTGCCGAGTCCAGTTGAAGCCAGGGGATCATGCTTGATAGTCTTTGAGCATGATCTTGTCCGAAAACCGGTTCCCACTTTTCGCTAACGCGGACCTTTGGTTCGGGATCATGCTGCCAGTGCCGGCTGGCTCCAGCGGGCGGCAAGCAGCCGGTAGGGGATCAGCGCCACCACCGCTATGACCAGCTTGACGCCGAGATCGCCGAGCGCCCAGGAAATCCAGCGCATCGTCTCGACCGGCAGCACGCCCATCAGCGGTGCGGTTTCCAGCGCAAAGCCGTCGTTGGGCCCGGCGAAGGCGAACGCCGCCGCGAAGGCGACGGTGAAAAACACCACCGTATCGAAAACGGAGCCGACCAGCGTGCCGACGATCGGCGCGCGCCACCAGCTCTGCCGGCGCAGCCGGTTGAACACGGTGACGTCGAGCAACTGCGCGGTGAGAAAGGCCGCACCCGACGCCGCGGCAATGCGCACCAGCCGGTCGGCGGCGGTCTCGAATTCGATCAGGCCGTGGCGAAACAGCAGCGGTGGGATGACGATCGAGCAGACCACCGCTGTCATGAAGCCGACAAAGACGATCCTGCGCGCCACCGCCGGCCCATAACGGCGATTGGCGAGATCGGTGACCAGGAAGGAGAACGGATAGGTGAAGGCGCCCCAGGTCAGGATGTCGGCCAGCGACAACCCGCCGATTGAACCCTGCATCGGGAACTGCACAAGGATGTTCGAGGCCACGACGACGAGCGCCATGGCCGCCACGAAGGGCAGGTACCGCGAGAGGAAAGTCATTTTTTTATCCTGGGTAATGGAACCAGCGGAACGCGATCCGGAACCCGGTCACGCCCTGGAAGGCGGCTGCCGCCGAAAAACTCAGGCGGCCGGCTGTTCGGCGAGCTTCTTGGCGATCTGCTTCTTCAACAGGCGGGCGCGCTGCGACAATTCCTTGGCATCGGCCTTGGCCAGGAAGGCATCGAGGCCGCCGCGATGCTCGACCGAACGCAGCGCGTTGGCCGAAATGCGCAGGCGCACATTCTGGTTCAGCGCTTCCGAGATCAGCGTCACATTGACGAGATTGGGCAGGAAGCGACGCTTGGTCTTGTTGTTGGCGTGGCTCACATTGTTGCCGGACATGACTGCCTTGGCAGTGAGTTCGCAGGTGCGGGACATGGTTCTAACCTTCGGTTCTCGGTCCTGGCCAAACATTCGACCCGCGCCGGGTGGCGCGCGGTTTCGGTCAGGCGGCCTCATGGAAAAAGTTGGCGTTCCATAGTTGCATTTCGCCGAGGCGTCAAGCTTGGGGTTGGTTAGTTCCAAGGGAATCAATCAAAAGATGACCGATGCCGGCGCTGCCCCTCATCCGCCTGCCGGCACCTTCTCCCCGTATAGTGACGGGGAGAAGGGGCTGGGCCGCAGGCTCGGCGCTTTCTGCAACTCCGCAAATTGGCGAAACCCTTTGCAAGGCGACCTTCTCCCCGTCCCTATACGGGGAGAAGTGCCCGGCAGGGCGATGAGGGGCTGCGCAAACCTGTCGCGATTTTCCAGGTGGCCACATTTTGTTCTTGCTTTGTGCCGGCAGCTATGCTACTAATTTCGGTATGGTGCTAATTGGCTCCAACGACCCGCCCGCCGAGGCGGGTTTTTTATTTTGGCCGTCAACCAGCCCCACCGTTGCCTGCCGACGGCGCCTTTCACATTAAGGCCGGAATTCAGCCTATAAGCGGTCGCACAGGGACATGCCAGACCGGAGCCGCCCGTCCGGTCGACAATCAAGGACCCGCCATGCCTCGTTCTTTCCTCCATGCCCTGGTCGTGCTGATGGCCGTCGCGCTGTCGACGACGGTTTCGGCCGCTGAGCCGCAATCCTTCACGGGCGAATATTCGGTGTCGTTCCTCGGCCTCTCCGTGGCCAAGGCGAAATTCTCCAGCCATTACGAGGGCGACACCTATTCGATCGAGGGCAGCGTTTCCGCCGCCGGGCTCGCCACTTTGTTCGACGATACCCGAGGCACGATCTCGTCGAAGGGCAAGATTTCGGGCAAGCAGTTGCAGCCGCAAGCGTTCCACGCCGACTACACGTCCGGCAAGAAGGCATCGATGATCGACATCCAGTTTGCCAACGGCGTCGTCACCTCGACCAAGGTCGTGCCTGAGCCGAAGAAGCGCAATCCCGAGAATTGGATACCGCTGGTCGGCAGCCATCTCGTATCGGTCCTCGATCCGATGGCCGCCACCGTCATCCATGCCGACAGCCTCGACCAGGTCTGCGGGCGCACGGTGAAGCTCTATGACGGCGAAATGCGTGCCGATCTCAAACTGACCTACGAGTCCAAAGGGTCGATCTCGGTGGCCGGCTACAAGGGCGATACGGTCACCTGCAGGCTGGGCTTCGAGCCGGTGGCCGGCTACCGCAAGAACCGCAAGGCGCTGAATTACCTGAAGAAACGCAGCCGCATCATGGTGACGTTTGCACCGGTCGGCCAAAGCGGCGTATATGCGCCGATCCGCGCCACGGTCAGCACGCAAATCGGCCCGTTGACGATCAGCGCGGAGCGGTTCGAAGCAAACGAATAGGCGTGATGGTGCGCCGCCAACGATGGGCAGGGGGCGACGGTATGGCGCGCGCAACACTGATCGGCTTCTCCGCGGTCGCCATGTGGGCGCTGCTGGCGCTGCTTACGGATGCTTCGGGCGCCGTGCCGCCGTTCCTGCTTTCGGCAATCACCTTTACGATCGGCACTTGCGTCGGGCTGGTTGCCCGGCTGTTCATGCCGGCAGCCGATGGCGCCGCGAAGATACCGCGCCAGGTTTGGGTGATCGGCATTGCCGGCCTGTTCGGCTACCACTTCTTCTATTTCACCGCGCTGCGCAATGCGCCGGCCGTCGAGGCCAGCCTGATCGCCTATCTGTGGCCGCTGCTGATCGTGCTGGGGTCGGCGCTGATGCCGGGCGAGCGGCTGGCCTGGAACCACGTCGCCGGCGCGCTGCTCGGCCTTGCCGGCACGGTCCTGATCGTCACCAAGGGCGGCGGGCTTGCCTTCGATGCGCGTTATGCCTTCGGCTACGCCATGGCCGGCGCCTGCGCGGTGTTGTGGTCGTCCTATTCGCTGTTGTCGCGGCGCTTCCCGTCGGTGCCGACCAGCATCGTCACCTGGTTCTGCGCCGCCACCGCGGCACTTTCGCTCATCTGCCATCTATTGCTGGAAGAAACGGTGCTGCCCAACGGCGCCGGCCAGTGGCTGGCCGTGCTCGGCCTCGGTCTGATGCCGGTGGGGGCGGCGTTCTATGCCTGGGACATCGGCGTCAAGCGCGGCAACATCCAGGTGCTGGGGGCGGCGAGCTATGCCGCGCCGCTGCTGTCGACGCTGGTGCTGATATCAGCCGGCTTCGCCGAGCCGTCATGGCGCATCCTCGCCGCTTGCGTGCTGATCACCGGCGGCGCGGCACTGGCGGCGAAATCGCTGTTCCTGCGCAAGAGGGCCACGAGCGAGGCAAACGCATGATGCCGTTTCCCGGCGGCATCGATGCCAATGCCAATGCGACGCTGCTGTTTTCGCTGGCGGCGGCGGTGATTTACGCGTTCAGCCTTGGCATGCCGCCGCGCCTTTCGCGGTCGGCGGCAAGGACATTGGCGGTGGCGATGCTGGCGGTGCTGGTCGCGCAGCAGGGCGGCCCATGGCTGCTCGTCGCCGCGCTCGGCGCCAGTGCCATCGGCGACGCCTTCCTGTCGCGCGACGGCGAGAAGGCATTTCTTGGCGGCACGGCCAGTTTTCTTGCCGCGCACGTGCTTTACGTCGTGCTGTTCCTGCGTGCCGGCGGCGGCCTCGGGCTGCTTTCGGCCGAGCCGTGGCGGGCAGCGATCGTGCTGGCGATGATCGTGTCGGCGCTGGCGATGCTTTTCGCGCTCTGGCGCCGCATCGGCCCGGCCTTGCGTTTGCCGATTGGCATCCATGCCGCGGCGCTGCTTGGCATGGGCATTGCGGCGCTCACCCTGAACAGCGTCGGGGTCGTCGGCGGCGTCGTCCTGCTCATGCTGTCCGACGGGCTGCACGCCGTGGAAAAGTTCCTGCTGCCCGCCATCTCGCCGCACCGCATTTGGGTGCGCCATGCGGTCTGGGCGCTGTATTACGTCGGCCAGCTGGCGATCACGCTGGGTTTCCTGCTGGGCTAGGTATCCAAGGACGCCAAATCACCGCCCCAATGGTCGCATGGCATTGTCGAGGTTGGCGCCGCCCCTCATCCGCCTGCCGGCACCTTCTCCCCGTATAGTGACGGGGAGAAGGGAGCTGGCGGCAGCACCAGCGCCCTTCTCGCAAACGCCGATGATTGGCGAAACCGTCGATGAGAGCGCTCCTCTCCCCGGTCCCTCTACGGGGAGAGGATGCCGGCAGGCAGGTGAGGGGCGGCGCGACGCTGAAAAGTCTTCTCTGCTCCGAAATGAAACAGCGGGCAAGCGAAGCGAACGCCGGATGAGCCGCACATCTTAGACTAGCTACTGTTCACTACCTCAACGTGGAACGCAGTGTCAGGTAAATCATGCATAAGAATCCGCCGAGGGCCACGACAAAAATCATGAAGAGCAAGCGTTTCTGAAGCGTCGGAAGTTGCTTCCATTCCTGAAACGTCATCCAGGACAAGAAGATCAAATAGGCTGCACCGAACACGGACATTAGAAAGAGCGCTACAAAGATGCTCTTCGGATAAATAGGGCGCAACAGAAGGCCTGCTATACCAATCGCGACGTAAGCGGCAATGAGCGCCTTGTTCCGCGCAGGAAGCCGATGATCATTCATGTCAATCATACTCCAGGCAGCCAGCCTGGTTCGGCGAGTTCGAAGGCGGCGAAATCGAAACCCGGCGCCACGGTGCAGCCGACCAGCGTCCATTCGCCGAGGCTGCGTGCCGACTGCCACCAGCCTGCCGGCACGACGATCTGCGGCCGCTCGCCCGCGGCAAGCGCCGTACCGAGGATCTCCTCGATGACGGGACCGCCTTCCCGATGTATCGACAGCGCCAGCGGCGCACCGTCATAGAAATGCCAGACCTCGGCCGCGTCCTTGACCCGGTGCCAGGCCGACAATTGGTCCTTCTCGAGGAGGAAATAGATCGCCGTCGAATGGCCGCGCGTGCCTGCCGCGCCGTCGCGAAAGGTCTCGGCATACCAGCCGCCTTCCGGATGCGGCTTCAGGCCGAGCAGGGCGATGATTTCGGCGGAACTGGTCACGACCCTAGCTCCTGGTGCCGCTCAGAAATTGTCCTTGCGCTTGCGGATCTCGGCGAACACTTCGGCGTCGGAGGCCTTCTCCAGGCCGAGATGCCTGCGGATCGCCGGATCGTGCCAGCGCAGGAACGGATTGGTCGACAGTTCCTCGCCGATGGTCGTCGGCAGCGTCGGTTTGCCGTCGGCGCGCAGCGCCTCGACCTTGGCGGCGCGCTCTTTCAGCGCCGAATTGGTCGGGTCGACGGTGAGCGCGAAACGGGCATTGGCCAGCGTATACTCATGGCCGCAATAGATAACCGTCTCGGCCGGCAGCGCCGCGAGCTTCTTCAGGGATTCGTACATCACCGGCGGCTTGCATTCGAGCAGCCGCCCACAGCCGAGCGCAAACAGCGTGTCGGCGGCGAAAGCCACTTTCGACGCCGGCAGATGATAGGTGACATGGCCGGCGGTATGGCCGGGTGTGGCGATGACCTCGATCCGTTCGTCGCCGAGATGGACGACCGAGCCTTGCTCGACAGTTTCGTCGATGCCGGGAATCTTTGCCTTTTCGGCTTCCGGCCCGACAATGCGCAGCTTGAAACGCTCCTTCAGCGCCAGATTGGCCTCGACGTGGTCGAGATGGTGGTGAGTGGTCAGGATCATCGTCGGGGTCCAGCCGGTGCGCTTGATCGCCGCCAGGATGGGCGCCTCCTCGGGCGCATCGATGAGCGCCGTCTGACCGCTTTTCGGGTCATGCACCAGCACGCCGAAATTGTCGCTGCGGCACATGAATTGTTCGATCTCGACCGGCATCGCATCTCTCCCTTTATTGCCGCAGACATAGGGCGCCTGCCAGCCGATGTCATCTGCCTTTGTTGAACTTGGACTGCTTCGAAGCTACCGTTCCGCGCATGCATTCAGACATTGTCGATCTCCGTTCGTTTTATTCGACCACGCTCGGCCGCCTGGCCGAACGCTCGATCACCATGGCGCTGTCCTCGATATGGGCCGTCGTGCCCAACGAGCGGCTGGTCGGCCTCGGCTACACCTTGCCGTGGCTGGAGCGCTTCGGCAGCGATGCCGAGCGCGTCTTTGCCTTCATGCCGGCGACGCAGGGCGCGGTGGTCTGGCCGGCGACCGGGCCGACGGCGACCGCGCTGGTCTTCGACGAGGAACTGCCGCTGGTTGATTCCTGCATCGACCGCATGCTCCTCGTCCATTCGCTCGAACATGTCGAGAACCCACGCGAGACGCTGAACGAGATCTGGCGGGTGCTGTCGCCGGCGGGCCGTGTCGTCATCGTCGTGCCCAACCGGCGCGGTGTCTGGGCACGCTTCGAGCATACGCCTTTCGGCAATGGCCGGCCGTTCTCGCGCGGCCAGCTGACCGAATTGCTGCGCGAAGCGAATTTCACGCCGGCGGCGTGGTCCGATGCGCTGTTCTTCCCGCCGTCGCCGCGACGTTTCATGATGCAGTTCCATAATGTGCTGGAACGCGCCGGCCGGCGCTTCTGGCCGATCTTCTCCGGCGTTATCGTCGTCGAGGCGCAGAAGCGGCTCTATCAAGGCGTGCCGGTTGCCCAGCGCGCGTCCCGCCGCGTCTTCGTGCCGGTTCTCTCGCCGCATGGCGCGCCGACGCTTGGCCGGGCTGTCGCGGGCCGAACACCCGGCACCGCCAGGATGACGCGTTCGTGATCCGAGACGTGCTTTTTCACGCCTATCTGACGATATCAGGTTTGCTGTCCGATTGAAGGCCGTGCGGCCGATCCCTATGACCGGTTTGGCATTGCTCCGAATGCAAGGATTTAACCGATGGATGATCGTCCGGATGTCGAGGCCAGCGCCCAGAAGCTTGCCACGTCGATCGAAGCCAGCAGCCTGCGTGAGCAGCTGGCAACAATCAAGATAGCGCTGACCACCTCGCCGGTGCGAAAACAATTGATTTGGGCATCGATCGGCATCGTCGCCGTCATCGTGGCGAGCTCGATCGGGCAGGTTCTGCTCAATCGCTGGAACCAGCCTTTCTACGACGCGCTGGCGCGGCGCGACATGCCGGCTTTCCTGCATCAGCTTCTGGTCTTTGCCGGCATCGCCGGCGGGCTTGTGGTGCTCAATGTCGGCCAGACCTGGCTCGACCAGATGCTCCGCCTGAAGCTGCGCGAGGCGCTGACGCTCGACCTGATCGACGAATGGATGCGGCCGGCGCGTGCCTTCCGGCTGACCCATGCCGGCGCCATCGGCGTCAATCCCGACCAGCGCCTGCAGCAGGATGCCGGGCATCTCTCCGATCTTTCCACCGGTCTTGGCATCGGCCTGCTGCAGTCCTGCATCCTGCTTGCCTCGTTCGTTGGGGTCCTGTGGTCGCTGTCTTCCGGCTTCGTCTTCCACATAGGCGGCCATTCGCTGGCCATACCCGGCTACATGGTCTGGGCGGCGATCCTTTATGCTGGCACCGCCTCCTGGTTGAGCTGGCTGGTCGGGCGACCGTTGATCCGCTTCAACAACGATCGCTATACGCGTGAGGCGGAACTGCGCTCCTCGGTGGTTCGCGTCAACGAGAATGTCGATGCCATCGCGCTGGCGCATGGCGAGGCCGATGCCAGGCGCCGGCTCGAATTCGATCTCGGCACGGTGCTGGGCGCCATGCGGCGCATCTACAGCGCCCAGATCAATCTTTCCTGGGTTACCGACACCTATGGCTGGATCACTGTCGTCGCGCCGATCCTGGTCGCCTCACCGGTCTATTTCGCCGGCGATATCAGCTTTGGCGGCTTGATGATGGCAGTCGGCGCTTTCAACCAGGTCCATTCGTCGCTGCGCTGGTTCATCAACAATATCGGCGGCATCGCCGATTGGCGCGCTACGCTGATGCGGGTCGCCGACTTCCGCATCGCGCTTGGCGACACCGACGCGCTGCACGATACGGAAAGGCGCATTTCGTTCGGCGAAAACCCGGACGGCAGCCTGACATTCGAGAAACTCGAGATCGCCTCGCCGGAGGGATGCACCAAGCTTGCCGAGCCGCATGTCGAAATCCGCGCCGGCGACCGGGTCATGATCACCGGAGATCCGGGCGCCGGCAAGACGCTGTTCTTCCGGGCCATTGCCGGTCTGTGGCCATGGGGCAGCGGACGGATCGGCATGCCGGCCGGAGAAGCGCCGATCTTTGTTCCGCGTACCCCCTATTTCCCGCTCGGCAAGCTGCGCGAGGTGCTCAACCATTCAGACGGCGCGGCGGAGGCGAGCGATGCCGAGATCTCGGAGGTGCTGGCCGATGTCGGGCTGCAACGCCTGTCGTCCTCGCTCGATCGCTCGGCGCGCTGGGAGCGTGAGCTCAGCGACGACGAGCAGCGTCTGCTGGCCTTTGCCAGGCTGGCCTTGCGACGGCCGAAATGGGTGATCATCGACGAGGCGCTGGACGCGTTCGACGGCCCAACGCTGAGGCAAGTGCTGTCGATGCTGGAGAAGCGCCTTCCCGACGCCGCGATCCTCAATATCGGCCGCGGCCAGCACAATGCCCGCTTCTTCCGGCGGGCGTTGACCATCGTCAAGGATGCCGGCCAGCCGCCACTCAAGCCGGCCCGTATCAGGGCAGGTGCCATCGAACCGCCCCCGGTTATCGTTTCGGCTGGCCGAAAGAAATAGAAGGCAAGCTTTATTTCGCCGCGATCGCGGCGAAAAACTGTCGCGATCGTTTCAGATGGGAACGTTCCGATCGGCCATGCTTGACGCTCTCGCCCTGCTCGCCTGCTTTGCCTGCACCCCGGCGGCACCTGCGGCCGCACCGGCCAATGCAATTGCCGTCGATGTCGAGCTGGTGCTGGCCGTCGACATCTCGCAGTCGATGGATGAAAGGGAGTTCGCCCTGCAGCGCGCCGGCTATGTCGCGGCGCTGCGCCACCCCGACTTCATCAACGCCGTGCGTGCCGGCACCTTCGGCCGCATCGCCATCGCCTATTTCGAATGGGCCGGCACCATCCGCGACGATGCGGTCATTGCCTGGCAGGTCGTCGACAGCAAGGAGAGCGCCAACGCTTTCGCCGACAAGATCGCGGCCCGCCCGTTCAGGAGCTTTCGCGGCACCTCGATTTCCGGTGCTGTGGCTTTCGGCGCCGAGCTTTTCAACGGCACGGCCTTCACCGGCAAACGCCGCGTCATCGACGTCTCGGGGGACGGCCCAAACAACACCGGCTTGCCGGTCACAACGGCACGCGATGCGGCGCTGGCGAAGGGCATCGTCATCAACGGGCTGCCGATCCTGATCAGCCCGTCACCCACCTTCAGCCATCTCGACCGGTATTATGCCGAATGCGTTACCGGCGGGCCGGGCTCGTTCGTGCTGCCGATCTATGCTGCTTCCGAATTCGCCACCGCCACTCGCCGCAAACTGATCCTCGAGGTCAGCGGCATCGAGTATCCCAAGCTGGATCCGAGGACGATCCGCATCGACGCACCGATCGACTGCCTGCAAGGCGAGCGCGACCGGCGGTTTTTCTCGGACCCATATTTCCCGGAACTCGACCGATAAGGCTGGCCCAGGGGTAAGCTAGGCTGGTGGCAGGCCGAAGGCCGGGAACAGAGATGGCCCGAGCGGCCCTATGAAGATCGTCAAGGAAGCGATCCCGCCCTCGGCTGCGTCGAACACATGCAGGGAATGGGCCCGCCATTCAGGGCCATCGTGGCTGCGGGAATAAACCCCGACCGCCGGCTGGGCATTGGCCCGGGTGGCCAGCGTGCGGAAGCCGCCAAACCTCGGCCAGACGGTCTCGAAGAAACCGCGGATCGCTTCGCGGCCTTGATACCATTCACGCCAAGGCGGCATTGTATAGATGGCGTCCTCACGCAGCAGCTCGATCAAGCTGTCGAGATTGGCGGCCTGCCAGGCCTGCATGTAGCGTTCGAGCAGCAGGCCTTCTTCGGGGCTGGGCCGTGATCGGCTGGCCGGCCGTCCCTGAGGATAGCGCGCCGCCAGCGTTGCGCGGGCCCGTTGCAACGCGCTGTTGATCGAAGCCGTCGATCCGCCCAGCAAACGCGCCGTCTCGACAGCCGACCATCCGAGGACGTCGGCAAGCAGCAGCGCGGCGCGCTGCCTGGGCGGCAGATCCTGGATCGCCGCGACGAAGGCGAGCTGGACGGCCTCGCGGCTCTCGTAACGGGCTTCCGGACCTGGCTCGCTGCCGGCAACGTCTGGAAGCTCGGCGTCGGGGTAGGGCTCCAGCCAGGCGATGTCGGCTACAGGCCCGCCTATGGCCGCCCCGTGCGAGGGCTGCCGTCCGGGTTCCCGGAGAATGCGACGCGCCCTCGACCTCGCCTTGATGGCGTTGAGGCAAGCGTTGGTCGCGATCATGTAGAGCCAACCGCGAACCGAACCTCGCCCGTCGAACTCCGATCTTGCGCGCCAGGCGCGAAGCAACGCGTCCTGGACGAGGTCGTCGGCCTCGTGCAGCGAACCCATCATGCGATAACAATGCAGCTTGAGCTCGCGGCGATGCGCGGCCGTGACCTTCTCGAAGGCCAGCCGATCGAGGATCGGCTGGCGTGATGGTTCCAGAGGTGGTTGAGCGTCTGTCATGTGGCTTGTGCGGTTACGAGCGAGCGTTGCATTACGCGCCCCTCAGGCGGCCGGGGCAAGCCCGCTACCGCTCACCATGAAGGAACTGCCTTGCGGCTGGCCGGTGGCGAGTGCGACCACCGCCCGTCCGACATCGGCCGGCGTTTGCATGTCGGTCATGGCGGCGATGAAGTCCGCCGGCTGGATGCCCATATAGGCCGCTATGCTGTCGACGCCGGCTTTGCCCACGCCGGTTTCCGGCATGATGCGCATCGGCGCGAGCGCCATGAAGCGCAGGCCGAGGCCAAGCCGGTCGGCCTCCTTCTGGCTATGACCGGCCAGGAACATCTGCATGCGTTTTGCGCCGGCATAGCCGCCGGCGTTCGGTGGTCCGCCGGTCAAAGCCGCGCCGCTGGAGATCAGAACGATCCGGGTCCCCGGTTTGAGCGGACGCCGCAGAGCGGCCCGGCAAAACAGGAACGACGCCTTGACGTCCGTGTCCCAATTTGCCGAGAACGCCTTCCAGTTCTGTTCATGCACCGGCGCAGAAGGGGCCAGCGCACCTGCGCAGATCACCAGTACGTCCGGCTCAAGCGCGGCGAAGACCTTATCCGGGGCGGAGTCCACCGTAGCATCGACCGCGAGCGTCTTCACGCCCGAGACCTCCCAGGCAAATTGCGCCAGGGCCTGTTTTCCGCGGGCGACGGCCAGCACCGTCGCTTTCTCCTTGAGAGCGGCCTCCGCGATCGAGCGGCCGACACCACGGCTGCCTCCGACGACGACGACATTCTGATTTTGCAACGATCCCATGGATCACCTCTCGTTCCCGGCCGCCGGACCATCCAGACGCGCTCATCGATAAGGACAGCGCAGGCGGGTGGAAATCATCGGTGCCAGGCGGAAATATCTTTCAGGTGACGGCAGCCGCGCGTCGCTTTTGTATTCAGTGTCATTACCTCTGGGGTAATCGACCAGCGCACTACGTCTCGGCAAAATGCTCCCATCAAGCCGGTTGTCCGGCCTTCGACCACAAGGAGACACGCCATGACCGCCTACGCCGTCGCCCATATGCGCCAGGTCACGCCGGGGCCGCAGATCGTCGAGTACCTGCACAAGATCGATGCCACGCTGGAACCGTTTGGCGGCCGCTTCGTGGTGCACGGAGGCGAGGTGGAAATCGTTGAAAACACCTGGCCGGGCTATCTCATAGTCATCGAGTTTCCCAACCGGCAGCAGGCACGTGCATGGTACGACTCGCCCGCCTATCAGGAGATATTGCCGCTGCGCACCGGCAATTCCCAGTCCGACGTGGTCTTCGTCGACGGCGTCCAGCACCCCCACAAGGCCACGGACGTGCTTGAATAGGGGGAATGATCGGGTACAACCGGCGTCTATGGTGCCGCCATCTATCTGGCGGCACCGAATTTGGATCGCGTCTGCATCGGCAGCTTCACCGCCCCTGCAGCACCTTGATCGCGTTGGACATGTCGCCATGCGACAATGCAGCCAGGTAATCCGAGTAGTTGATCCTCCCGTTCGCGAAGCCGTTCATCAATCGCGTGCAGAACGTGTGTTCCAATCCGGCATCCGGGACGTTCATGAGCGCGGCGAGGTTTGCCCTTTCAACCTTGCCGAACCGCATCTTGAATTTGGTCATGCACCGCTGGATCGCCTGCCGTTTCAGCGCCGGGCTGCCGCTCAACGCGACTTGTCCATTCTGGAAATCGGTCTTCGACGTCGTGCATCCGGAAATCAAAGTGGCCGACATCAAAGCTGTTGCTAATACTAACGTCTTCATTGCTTCCCCCAAACCAACCCGTTTGAGACCTGTTAAAGCAACAAAGAATGCCGGGCAACTTCATTGGATTGAAAATTGAAAATATGGTTTCTTGCGCAGGTCTGAGGTTCGTTGCTTCTGCCTGTCAAACCTATCGTTTCAGCAGGAATACCGCTTGCTGGCCGAAAAAGTTCCAGAACCACCAAGGCATGGAGAAGCCGATCCGCTGGCCGTTGGCGTCGAGCGCGGTTGCCTTTTCCACCGTCGCGCCAAGCTCGTCGCACAGATTGACGAAGTCGCGAATGGTGCAGAAATGGATGTTGGGCGTGTCGTACCAGGAATAGGGCAGGTCCTTGGTCACCGGCATGCGGCCGTTGAAGAGCAGCGAAAGGCGCACCCGCCAGTGGCCGAAATTCGGGAATGAGACGATGGCGCGGTTGCCGATCCGGAGCAGTTCGTCGAGCACCAGCTTCGGATTGCGGGTCGCCTGCAAGGTCTGCGACAGAACGACGAAGTCGAAACCCTTGTCGGGATAGAATTGGAGATCCTTGTCGGCATCGCCTTGAATAACCGACAGGCCGCGCGCCACGCATTCGTTGACGCCGCGCTGCGACAGTTCCAGGCCGCGACCGTCGACCTTCTTGGTCGCCTGCAGCAATTCGAGCAGCAGGCCGTCGCCGGAACCGACATCCAGCACCCGCGACTGCGGCGGGATGAGATCGGCGACGACTTCGAGGTCGACGCGCTGGGCGCGGTTGACGCTCATGCGTTCGCCTCTTGCCTGACGCATGACCCTGATCCGAAAAGCCTGCAACTTTTCGGGGTCATGCGCTGATGCCTGGCACATGGTCCTGATCCGAACAATCCGCAACTTTTCGGGGTCATGCGCCGAGCCCTCTCGCCCGCGCGGCCGAGGCGATGAAGCCCTTGATGGCGGCGAACAGTTCCGGTTCGTCGAGCAGGAAGGCGTCGTGGCCGCGGTCGGTCTCGATCTCGACGAACGAGACCGAAGCGCCGGCCGCGTTCAGCGCGTGCACGACCGAGCGGCTCTCCTCGGTCGGGAACAGCCAGTCGCTGGTGAACGAAACCAGGCAGAAGCGCGTCTTGGTGCCGGCGAAGGCATCGGCCAACCGGCCGCCATGGTCGGCGGCGAGATCGAAATAGTCCATCGCCCGGGTCATGTAGAGATAGGAGTTGGCATCGAAGCGATCGACGAAGGTCATGCCCTGATGGCGCAGATAGCTCTCGATCTGGAAGTCGGCATCGAAACCGAAGGTCAGGGCTTCGCGGTCCTGCAGGTTGCGGCCGAACTTGCGGTGCAGCGCTGCTTCCGACAGATAGGTGATGTGGGCGGCCATGCGCGCCACCGCCAGCCCCTTTTCCGGCCGCTTGCTGTGCTCGAAATACTTGCCGCCATGCCAGTCCGGGTCGGCCATCACCGCCTGCCTGCCGACCTCGTGGAAAGCGATGTTCTGCGAGGAATGGCGGGCGCCGGTGGCGATCGGCAGCGCCGAGAAGACGCGCTCCGGATAGCTGGAGGCCCATTGCAGCACCTGCATGCCGCCCATCGAGCCGCCAAGCACGCTGAACAGCTGTTCGATGCCGAAATGCTCGACCAGCATCAGCTGCGCCCGCACCATGTCGCGGATGGTGATGATCGGCAGGTCGAGCCCGTAGGGCTTGGCGGTGGCGGGATTGGTCGAGGCGGGGCCGGTGGAGCCGAGACAGCCGCCGATGACGTTTGACGAGATGACGAAGAAACGGTCGGTATCGATGATCTTGCCGGGACCGATCAGCACTTCCCACCAGCCCGGCTTGCCGGTCACCGGATTGGTGTTGGCGACATGCTGGTCGCCGGTCAGCGCATGGCAGACGAGGATGGCGTTGGAGCGCGCGTCGTTGAGCGTGCCATAGGTCTGGTAGGCGATCTGGAACGGCGACAGCAGCGTGCCGGCGTCGAGCTTGAGCGGCTTGTCGGCGCCGAAACGCAACACCGGGCTCGACGGCTGGTCGGCCTCGTTGTTGGTTTTTCGCGCGCGCAAAGCGACCATCACATCTCCTTGCCCGGCCTTCAGTTGTCCACCGGTCTGGGCAACAAAAAACCGGCCATGCCTTCGCAAAGCCGGTTACAAGATGCAAACGGCCCTTTAGCAAGTTGTTTAACGTGGCTGCAAGCCGACCGGCCAAATCACCACGGAACTGTAGCCGTTCTTCTATGACTCGCGCATGGCTTCGTCAACGGCAAGTTCTTGATCCCGAATTGCCGGCCCCTCGACATTCCGGGCCACGGCTTGTATTTCCGCTGCGGCTTCCGGATGGAGGCACTCTCGACGGATTTCATGAAATGAGCCAGACACCGGATCAGACACGTCCAAGGCCCCGCGCCGGCATCATGGACATCGAAGCCTATGTGCCCGGCAAGAGCGCGGCGCCTGAAGGTGTCGCCAAGGTCCATAAATTGTCGGCGAACGAGAACCCGCTCGGTCCTTCGCCAAAGGCGATAGAGGCCGCGCGCGCGGTCGCCGACAAGCTCGCGGTCTATCCCGACGGCAGCGCCAGGCGCCTGAGGGAAGCGATCGCCGAGGTGCACGGGCTCAACCCGGCGAACATCGTCTGCTCCAACGGCTCCGACGAGATTCTGGGCCTGCTGGCGCAGACCTACCTCGCGCCCGGCGACGAAGCCATCATCACCGAACACGGCTTCATGGTCTACAAGATCTACATACAGTCGGCCGGTGCCGTCCCGGTGACGGTCAAGGAGACCGATGAACGCGCCGATATCGATGCGATCCTCGCCGCGGTGACGCCGCGCACCAGGATCATCTTCCTTGCCAATCCAAACAATCCAACCGGCACCTACGTGCCGTTCCAGGAGGTCCGCCGCCTGCATGCCGGCCTGCCGCGAAACGTGCTTCTGGTGCTGGATGCAGCTTACGCCGAATATGTCCGGCGCAACGATTATGAAGCCGGCGTCGAGTTGGTGGGCAGCGCGGAAAACGTGGTCATGACCCGCACTTTCTCCAAATTGGGCCTGGGCGGGGCGCGGATCGGCTGGATGTATGCGCCAATGCACGTCATCGACGCGATCAACCGCGTGCGGGGACCCTTCAACGTCAATGCGACGGCAATCGAGGCCGGCATCGCGGCGATCCGCGACCGTGCCCACATCGAACGCAGCGTCGCGCACAACGAGACCTGGCTGGCCTGGCTGAGCGAGCAATTAAGCGGGCTCGGGCTGCGGGTGACGCCGAGCGTCGGCAATTTCATCCTCATCCACTTTCCCGAGGACAAAAAGCATTCGGCGGCGGCCGCCGACGACTACCTCAGTGCGCGCGGCTACATATTGCGGCGCGTTTCCGGCTACGGTTTTCCGAACGCGCTGCGCATGAGCATCGGCACCGAAGAGGCCAATCGCGGCGTTGTCGCAGCACTCGCGACATTCCTGAAAAGCTAGAACACCATGACCTCACCGATGTTCGAAAAGATCGCGCTGGTCGGCATCGGCCTGATCGGCTCGTCGCTGGCCCGCGTCATCCGCCGCGAGGGACTCGCCGGCCAAGTCGCGATTTCGACGCGCAGCGACGCGACGCTGGCACGGGCGAGCCAACTCGGCCTTGGCGACACCTATACGACGGATGCGAAAGAGGCGGTTCGCGATGCTGATCTGGTTATCGTTTCGGTGCCGGTCGGCTCTTCAGGCACGGTCGCCGCGGAGATCGCGCCGGCGCTGAAGAAGGGCGCCATCCTCACCGATGTCGGCTCGACCAAGGCATCGGTGATCGCGCAGATGCAGCCGCATGTGCCTGATGGCGTGCACTTCATCCCCGGCCATCCTTTGGCCGGCACCGAAAAATCGGGACCGGACGCCGGTTTTGCCGAACTGTTCGAGAACCGCTGGTGCATTTTCACGCCTCTGCCCGGTACCGATCCCGCAGCACTGGAAAAGCTCTCGGAATTCTGGCGCCGCTGCGGCTCCAACATCGACACGATGGACCCGCAGCATCACGACATGACGCTGGCCATCGTTTCGCACCTGCCGCATATCATCGCTTACAACATCGTCGGTACCGCCGACGATCTGGAGTCGGTGACCAAGTCCGAGGTCATCAAATACTCGGCTTCCGGCTTTCGCGACTTCACCCGTCTCGCGGCGTCCGACCCGACCATGTGGCGCGACGTCTGCCTGCACAACAAGGACGCCATTCTCGAAATGCTGGCGCGGTTTTCCGAGGATCTGTCCTCGCTGCAGCGGGCGATCCGCTGGGGCGACGGCGAAAAACTGTTCGACCTGTTCACCCGCACCCGCGCCGTCCGCCGCTCGATCATCGAGGCCGGCCAGGATATCGACGTACCGGATTTCGGTCGCCAGGCAGTCGAACACCCGCCGAGGGGATAAGCCGCGGCAGGCCGATCGCAGGCCAGCCTGGCTTACAGCGGTTCATCGTTTCACAGAAACGCCGAACCGCTCTATCTCTTTGTTTTTGCGCAATTCCGGACGGAAAACCGTTTCACACTTTTCCTGGAGTTGCTCTAGTCGAGCGGCTTGATCTTGCCGAGCGGGATGAAGCCGAGCGAGGCCTTGCCCCTGACGATCTTCAGCGGCATCGACGGCTGGTTGCCGAGCAGCGCCAGTCCGGCAAAGCCGGTTTGGATCTGTTTCTTCTGCTCGGGGATGGCGGTGGCGAGGATTGCCGCCACGGCCTTCGGATCATTGAGCCTGATTGTCAGGTCGGCATTTATGAGACCGTCGTCATCGACCGACAGCGGTCCGGAAACGGTGATGCGCGCGGTTCCGGACGACAGATCGAGCTTGTGGATTTCGGCGGCCTGGCCGCGAAGGCTCTTCGGATTTGCCTTGATCAGTGTCACGCCGTTCTTCAGCGTCAGGTCGCCGCTGCCGTCCAGCGGCGGCAAGACGCGCCCGTCGATGGCCGCCGCGTCGATTTCAAGATCGGTGAAATTGCCGGCATAGTCGATGTCCGGGCCGTTTGGGCGCAATTGTCCCGTGGCGGTTCCGGCGCTGAACAGCGAGACGGGATCGGTGTCGTCTGCCGGATCGGTCTGGCCGGACAGGCCTTCTGTCTGCAGCGAGAGGCGCCTCGGCAGCGGCCAGGACAGCTTCATGTCGGCCCGCAGATCATCCCAGTCGATCCAGAGCGGGGTCATGCCGGGAACTGAGGTCCTGAGCGGCCCCCTGAGCTCGGCGGCAGGCGACAGAAGCCGCGTGATCTGCGTGGCGGCGTTGATCTTGCCTGTCGATGCCGCGACGTTGCGGCTGTCGTCCTCGTAAGCCAGGCTGTCGCAGGAAACGGTGAAGCTGAAGGGATAGCCGCTGACCGCGAGATTGGCGCAGTCGGCCCTGATGCCTTTGTCGTCGAGATCGGCGACCGCCTTGTCGGTCGCGCTCTCGACCAGGTCCGCCAGGTAGAACCAGCCCGCGCTGTAGATGCCGAACAGCACGAGAATGAAAGCGGCAAGCCACAACAGGCGGCGACGTTGGCTGGGCGGCGGGCGCTCGTCACTTGACGTCATGCTGCGGCTTTCGTTAACGCGGGTGGCACGGGCGGGCTGTCGCTTGCGGCAACAACAGGTAGACGGACTGAAACACCACCGGTGGGTGGTTCGTCACAATCAGGCTTGGCGATATGGGCGATTTTTGGGTTTTTGGCTACGGCTCACTGATCTGGCGACCGGGATTCGCGCATGTCGAGACGCGGCGCGCCCGCCTGCATGGCTACCGCCGTTCGCTGTGCGTCTATTCTTTCGTGCATCGCGGCACGCGCGAACGGCCGGGCCTGGTGCTCGGCCTCGACCGCGGCGGCTCCTGCATCGGGCTCGCGTTCCGGGTTCCAGGCGAGCTGCGCAACGAGGTCATTACCTATCTGCGCGAACGCGAGCTGGTCACCAACGTCTATCTCGAACGTGTGCTCAGCGTTCGCCTCGACAAGGGTAAAACGGATGGGGGCGAGACGGTCGACGCCGTCGCCTATGTCGTGGACCGCAGCCATGAGCAATATGCCGGTGCGCTCGACGCAGCCGAGGCGGCGGCCGTCGTCCGCGGCGCCGTCGGCCAGTCGGGGAGGAATGAGGATTACGTGCTCAGCACGCTGGAGCACCTCGAAGCACTGGGTATAAGCGACCACTGGCTGGAAGACGTGACAAGACGGGTCGCGACGTAGCTTCGGTGTCGTGAGCGGGCTACATCCTGAAAATCTGTTTTCCAAGATCGGCGCGATCCAGGCTGTTTGCCACGGCAAGCTTGAACTCGGTCAGCGGGTGGAGACCGCCGACAGGAACGTGGAAGCCGGGCTGGCCGAAGGTGTCGATAATCTCGCGTAGCACAGGCCGGTCGGCTTCGGCCAGCGGCGAAAAGAAATAGCGATAGATATTCGCCCTGATCTCGACGCCGCTCAGCAAGACATCGAAATTGTGCAGCTCGAAGCGCTCGGCACTCATGCCGCCATTGATCACCATCTGCCCGCCGAGCGCCAGGGTGCGGATCAATTCGCCGCTGACAGGTCCGCCGACATTGTCGATAATCCCGTTCAATCCGGCGCCACCGGTGATATCCATCACCGCTTCCCGGATACTTGTCTTCAAGTCCGAAAGGTCAAGAATGGCGCCGACGCCAAGCGTCTTCAGGTCGAAGCTTTGGTGCGAGCGCCGCACAAGCGCGATGACGTTGATGCCGCGTCGTTGGGCGAACTGCATCACCATTGTCGAAATCGACGAATAGCCGGCCGTGACAGCCAGCCACTGGCCAGGCCGCACACGGGAATCCACCAGCAGATCCCACGCGGTAATGGGGTTCACCATCTGCCCGGCGCGTTCGACCGGATAGCCGGCAGGCAACGGGATCAGCCATTCGGCGGGAATCGCCGCGTACTCGGCCCAACTGCCATAATAGCTGAATGCGACAAGCGTGCCCGGTTCCAGCAAAACGTCCGCGCCAACGGCTTCGACGATGCCGGCGCCATGGTTTCCCGCGATCTGCCGGGGAAAATGCGGCTTCTTCGGTTCGGGATAGAGGTTCTGGATAAACAGGAAGTCGCCCGGATTGATCGAGGCCGAGACCATCCTGACCAGCACTTCGCCGTCGCCGATCCGCGGCATCGGCAGGTCGTCCACATAGAGCACGTCGCGCGGCGAGCCGATGGCGTCAAATACAATTGCTTTCATTCCGGTCTCCACAACAAACGATCCGGGGCAAACAGTCCGGGCTTGGCCAGACCGTGCCGAGATTTGCGTCGGCGCCGCGGAACCTATGGCCGGCCGGCAAAGGTCTGAATTGGCAGATTTGACAATCTATGTGCTAAACTTGCCAGATTGTTTCCTCAGAGGGTACTGGTTTGGAAATTCGGGACAGCGTCTTGAAGCCCGACACGGCGCGGCGGGTCGCGGTTTTGTGAAGCGCCGGCGGGCTGGAAAAGAGGCTATGCGTTTGACGTTGCCACGGTGCGACATAGGTTAGCTCGGTCGGCGGCTCCCACCCGCCCCAGCATGAATCACCATGGAGATCAGCCTTGCAGAAACGTCGTCTCGGTCGCACCGACCTATCCATCGCGCCATTGGTTCTGGGCGGCAATGTGTTCGGCTGGACCGCCGATGAGAAAACCTCGTTCGACCTGCTCGACCGCTTTGTCGACGCTGGCCTCAACGCCATCGACACGGCCGATTCCTATTCGCGCTGGATTCCCGGCCACGAGGGCGGCGAATCCGAAACCATTATCGGCAAATGGATGAAAAGCCGCGGCAACCGCGACAAGGTTGTCGTTATCACCAAGGTCGGTTCGGATATGGGGCAGGGCAAGAGGGATCTGTCCGCCGCCTACATCGAAAAGGCCATCGACGCCACGCTGAAGCGGCTGCAGGTCGATACAATCGATCTCTATCTGTCGCACTGGCCTGATCCGGCCACTCCCTATGAGGAAACGCTCGGCGCCTACCAGAAACTGCTCGACAAGGGCAAAATCCGTTATGCCGGCGCTTCCAACCTCGACGCCGCCCAGTTGCGGGCCGCACTCGACGTAGCAAGCCTGCGCGGCCTGCCGCGCTACGAGGTGCTGCAGCCGGAATACAACCTTTACGACCGCTCGTCCTTCGATGGTCCGCTGCGTGATCTGTGCGCGGCCGAGGACATCGGCGTCATCACCTATTTCAGCCTCGCCAAGGGGTTTCTGAGCGGCAAGTACCGCAGCGAGGCCGACCTCGGCAAAAGCCTGTGCGGTGGCGGTGTGAAAGGCTATCTCAACACCCGCGGCATGCGCATTCTCTCAGCGCTCGATGCCGTTTCAGCCAGACATTCGGCCAAGCCAGCGGAAGTGGCGCTTGCCTGGGTCATGGCACGGCCCGGCGTCACCGCTCCGATCGCCAGCGCGACGACGCTCGACCAGCTCGACAGCCTGGTGCGTGCCGCGTCGTTGCAGCTCAGCCCGGACGATATCGCCGAGCTCGACAAGGCCAGCGCATAGCCGCGCACGATCGTTCAAGACCGGCGCCGCTGCCTTGCCCTACCGTCCCTGCATCGTCGCAGGATGCAGGGACGTCGCATGGCCGGACAGGGTCTTCTCGATCAGCAGCTATGGCAGCAATTGCTGGCGCTTGTGCTGGCATCGGCCATCGTTATGGGCAGCCCGGGGCCGGCGACGATAAGTGTCACCGCGATCGGCGCCGCATTCGGCCTGCGCGATTCGCTCCGTTATGCCTCGGGAATCGTTGTCGGGACGGTCCTCGTGCTTTTGGTGGTGGCGACGGGCATCATGGCCGTTCTCACCGCGCTGCCGAAGCTCGCAGCGCTGTTGGCGGTCGCGTCAGCAGCCTACATCCTCTATCTGGCGTTCAAGATAGCGACGGCGCCGCCACTGGCGGCACGCATTGGTGGGGCGGCGCTTCCCACTTTCCTGGGCGGGTTCCTTCTGGCCGTTGCCAATCCGAAAGCCTATGTGGCGATTGCCGCCGTGTTTGCCGGCGCGTCTTCCGGCACCGGCGGTCTTGCTATTTCAGCCAAGCTGGCGGTCCTCGCCTTGATGATTGTTGCCATTCATCTCTTGTGGCTTCTCGCCGGCGCGGCTTTTGCACGTTTGTTGCGCAAACCCTTGGCGTCGCGGATCATCAATCTGGTGTTTGCCGTGACGCTGGTTGCGACGGCCGCGCTGGCTGCCCTGCCATAAGTCTTTGTGGCATCTGAGGCCGTTGTTTCAGCCTTTCAATTCAGGTTTCGCATCCAGCTCACCAAGCCGTTTCATTGCCGTCGGCGGCATCGGCGGCGGGTTCGGCGTCTGCGCCGCCTCGACGAGAAGCTGGTCGCAGGCGGCCTCCGTCTCGCCGATCAGCCGTTGCATAAATTCGTCCTTGCCGAGGCCGGGCGGGATCGGTGGCAGGAAGCGCGCCTTGATCGTGCCGGGATAGCGCAGGAACTTGCGGCGCGGCCAATAGAGGCCGGCGACGTGAGCGACCGGCACCACCGGAATGCCAAGTTGCGCGTAGAGTTCGACGATGCCGTATTTGTAGACCGGTTCGTCGCCCGGCGCCCGGCGGGTGCCCTCGGGATAGATGATCAGCTGGCGCGGATTGCGCGCCAATTCCTGTTTGGTCGCGGCGATCACCGTCTTCAATGCCTTCGAGCGGCTGCCGCGGTCGACAGGAATCATCCGCATCTTCAAAATGTACCAGCCGAAGAACGGGATCCAGGTCAGCTCCCGTTTCAATATGTAAACGGGATCGTCGAGATACGGCAGGAAAGCGATCGTGTCCCAGAAGGACTGGTGCTTCGGCGCCAGGATGAAGGAGCCTTCAGGCAGGTTTTCCTGGCCGGTGATCTCACTTCTGGTGCCGGCGATCTTGTCGTAGAGCCACATGCTGGTGCGCGACCAGAATTTCGGCACGAACCAGGCGCGATGGCGTGGCGACAGGAAATAATACGGGGTCCAGAGGATCATCTGGACGATCAAATTGAGGTAGAAGGCGAGATTGAACGCCAGCGAGCGGAAATACAGCATACAGCATGTGCCCGGTGAGGAGGTGTGCGTTGGTTACACCAAGCGCCGGCAAAAAGGAAACGCTGCGAGGCGGGCGATCGGCCCGGCCTTGCGATGGGCCGTCTTCTTCACGTTTGCCACGCGGCCTGCAGCAGGCGCTGTCTCAGGCGCGGGGCGGCGAAGTCGAGGAATGCGCGCAGCTTCACCGGCAGTAGCCCTTGGCCGGCATGGACGAGGCTCACCGGCCATGGGTCGGGCTCAAACTCTTGCAGCGCCGGGCGCAGCGTACCCGACCGGACTGCGGCGGCGATCTGGTAGGAAAGCAGCCTCGTCACGCCGACGCCGGCAATCGCCGCATCGATCGCTGCCTCAGCGGTGTTGACCCGTAGCCTGGAGCGGACCGGCACGGCGAATTCGGCCTTGCCGGTGGCGAAGGTCCAACTGGCAGCGGTGAGCCCTTCAAAGGTGATGGCACTGTGCGCTGCAAGCTCTTGCGGCGTTTTCGGCGTGCCGTGCTCGGCGAGATAGGCCGGGCTCGCGCAAACGACGCGGCGGATTGAACCCAGGCGGGTGGCGATCAGGCTCGAATCGGCAAGCTCGCCGATGCGGATGGCGAGGTCGATGTGCTCTTCGACCAACTGGGTTATCCGGTCGGCGAGTGTCAGCCGCACACCTACCTCAGGATAGACGGAGAGGAAGCTGGTGACGACCGGCAGCACATGCAGGCGGCCGAAGACGATCGGCGCAGTGACGATCAGTTCGCCGGTCGGGGCATTGTATTCGCCGGCGGCTATTCGCTCGGCCTCGCCGACCTCATCGAGAATGCGACGACAGGCGGCGAGATAGGCGTGGCCTGCATCGGTCAGCGACAGCTGCCGCGCCGAGCGGTTCAACAGCCGTGTCTTCAGGTGCTTTTCCAGGTCCGAAACCTTGCGGCTGACCGTCGTCAGCGGAATGCCGAAGCGGCGCCCGGCAGCCGAGAGGCTGCCTGTCTCTGCCGCGGCAACGAAAAGCGACATGGACTGGAGGCGATCCATAGCTCTCCCGAAAAGTTGCCCTCCCGAAAAACGGAAGGATAGATTGCAGATATGGCATCTGCATCTCGAAGATGGAAGGACCTATTTCCTGACTAGCAATGCAGCGCAGCTCGGCGCTTGAGGAGGCTTCCATGAACGCTCACACCAGCGATGTTGCTTTCACCCCGACGGTGAAGGCGATTCAGGCGCGCAAGGGCTCGCGCCAGGCCTATGCCCGTGTCGAGGAGCGTGGCGGCTGGCAGGCGGCAATCACGCCCGATCTCGCCGCCTTCATCGAGGCGCAGACCAGCGTCTTTCTGTCGACCGCCAATGCGGACGGGCAGCCTTACATCCAGCATCGCGGCGGGCCTGCCGGTTTCCTCAAGGTGCTCGACGAACGGACGATCGGCTTTGCCGATTTTTCCGGCAACAGGCAGTTCATCACCCAGGGCAACCTCAGCGACAACCCACAGGCTTTCCTATTCCTGATCGATTATGCGCACCGGCAGCGCATCAAGATCTGGGGCAAAGCGCAAGTCGTCGAGGGCGATGCCGAGCTGACGGCAAAGCTGATGCCGCAAGACTATAAGGCGCGACCCGAGCAGGTCATCCTGTTTACGGTTTCGGCTTGGGATTCAAATTGCTCGCAGCACATCCCGCAGCGTTTCGAAGCGGCCGACGTGGCGGCGGCGCTGGGCGAACGCGACAAGCGCATCGAACGGCTCGAACAGGAGATCGCACGCTTGCGCTCGGGTGCAGCAGCTAGGGAATAAAAGTGCCGGTGCCGTTCAGCTTCCGCCCGCGGCGTCGGCCAGCGTGACGCCGTTGGGCGATTGCTTCACCGGCATGATGCCGCGCGCCAGCGCCAGCAGGTATTTGTTATATTCGGTGAACAGCACGCGTAGCGCTTCTGGCTTGGTCAGCCAGCCGCCATTCTCGAGGTTGGTGTTGACCACCGGATAGGGTTCGAGCCTGGCGCCGTGCAGCAGCCGGCCCATTTCCAGCAGGCTGCGCGGCATGTGATAATTGTTGGTGACGAGAATGACCGTGCCGTAGGCATGGTCCTCGACCCATTTGGCACTTTCCTCGGCATTGCCGATCGTGTCGAGCGCGGCGCGGTCGATGTCGACGCAGCAGGAAAACAGCCTCTTGTCGCCGCCGGTCGCGGCCTGAAGCTGGCGGCGGCTGGCGGAGGGATGGACGCCGCTGATCAGCAGCCGCTCGCCCTTGCCTAACGCAAGCAGGCCCATCGCAGCGTCGAGGCGCGACTGGCCGCCGGTCAGCACGATGATAGCGTCGGCCCTTGCCGGATTGGCGGGCGTAGTCAGGCGGCTGACGGTATTGGCGAACCAGCCGAAGCCGGCGACAAACAGCGCCATAAAGGCGAGCAGAAGGAGAGCCGAGATGCGCAAAGAGCGGGCTGCCAGCAGCCGCCCATGTTTGGCGAACTGACCCGGCTTGGCAAATTCATCAGGCTCGGCGAATACAGGCGGGCGCGCAACCAGCACTGGCATGCATCCAGCGGTATCGGTCGAGTCCCGAACGTCCATCATGAAATGGTTAATCCCGAAATACGGCCTTTGGTAGGAAAAAAATGCAATTTTCGTGACGATGCGTTTTCATCCGTGATCGATCTTTCCTTTAGCCGGCGTCCGGCTGGCGAATGTCGATGTCGCTGAGATAGGTAACCACGGTGAAATGGGAGGTTGCCGCCGTCAGCGCGCCGATCACCAGCACCATGACAGCGACCCCGAGATAACCCGCCGAGCCGATGGCGAAATTGCCGAACAGGGCGGTCGCCTGGTCGGCCTGCGGCGTTGCCATGTTGCGTGACGACCACCAGGAGAAGACGATGAAGACCAGGATCGCCGCGCCGCCGCCTGCCGCGGCGCCCTTCATGCCGGTGACCAGAAAATGCCGGCGGAATTCGCGCGCGATGAAGCGCGCCTCGGCGCCGACAAAATGCAGCACCTCGATGATGTGGCCATTGCCGGCCATGGCGCCGCGCGTTGCGAACACAACGGTCAGCACCGTCGCCGACAGCATCAGCGCCAGCACTGCGACACCGATCGTTACCGTGGTGCGGGCCATGGCAACCAGCCGGTCGACCCAGGTGCGATGATCGTCGAGCGAGGCACTCGGCAGCTTCGGCGTGATCGCCGCGCGCAGTGCGGCGAAATCGGGCGGACTATTCTCGTCGATGGTGATGATGATCAAGCGCGGCACCGGCAGCTCATCGATGTTCAGGCCCGAGCCCAGCCAAGGCTCGAGCAGCCGGGCCGTCGCTTCGCGGTCGACGATCCGGGCGCTTTTCACGCCAGGGTATTCGCCGGCGATCTGCGAGGCCAGCGCAAGTGCGGCCTCCATGTCGAGGCCGTCGACCGGCTTGATCTGGATGGTCGCCTCGCGCGAGATCTGGTTCTCCCAGACGGAGGCGGTGTCACGCACCAGCGTGACTGCGCCAAACGTCAGACAGGACAGAAACGTCATGATGGCGATGACCAGCACCAGCGCCCGGCCGGCGATGTTCTGCGCCGGCACGATCGGCGCCATTTTGCGCTGGACGCGGGGCTTCGCCGCCGCGGCGTCGTGACCCTCGAAATGTTCGACGGAGAGCTCAGTCATAGATGTCCAGCCTTCCGCCGGCCAGGATCATTCGCCGTGCGTCGACCTGTTCCATCAGGCCGAGGTCGTGTGTGGCGATCACCACGGCGGTGCCCAGCCGGTTGAGCTCGATGAACAACCGCAGCAAGCGTCGTGCCAGCGGCGGGTCGACATTGCCGGTCGGCTCGTCGGCGAGGAGGATCTCGGGCTGCTCGATCAACGCCCGGGCGATGGCGGCGCGCTGCTTCTCGCCGCCAGACAGCACCGGCGGCAGCACATGCATGCGCTCGCCGAGGCCGACCCATTTCAGCAGCTCGGTGACGTCGGTGCGATAGGTCGCCTCCTCGCGGCCGCGCACGCGCAGCGGCAAGGCCACGTTCTCGTAGGTAGTCATATGGTCGAGCAGGCGAAAATCCTGGAACACCACGCCGATGCGACGTCTCAGATGCGGCAACTCGGTACGCGAGATGCGCGAGCGATCCTTGCCGAAAATGGTGATCAGGCCGCGCGTCGGCTTCAGCGACATGAACAAAAGCCGCAGCAACGTCGTCTTGCCGGCGCCTGAAGGTCCGCTCAGGAACTGAAAGGAGCGCTCCGGAATGTGCAAGGAGATGTCGCGGAGAATCTCCGGACCCATGCCATAGCGGAGGCCGACATTTTCGAAGCGGATCACTTTCGACGACCTGAAATTCTCGGCGGCAAGATGCCAGCCCCTTCCGTGGAAAGACCATCGGCCGGCATGGTTAACCGACGGTTAATTTGGGGGCTTTTCGAGCGAGTCACAGGGGTTCCGGTGGGGAAGCGTTAACCATTTCCGTTTACCCAAAAGAAACGAACAGCGAACAGGTGCGGTAGTGTTGGGCCATGATGGCTGAGGATCGAACCGCGCGCCCGGTTTCCGGCGAAATCATGACCGATCCGGCCGCCGAGCCGGAACGCATCATGCGCGACGTGACCGCCGAGGTCATCGATGCCGACTATGAGGTGCTGCCCCGCCATTTTACACGTCCAGACTTTGCGCCGCCGCCTGCGCGCATGATTTCCATGCCTTCGATCGAAGGCATGGACATGTTGCGCAAGCCCGAAACCGCCGTCGAACGGCCGTTGTGGGTGCATGGTGGGCCGATCTTCTGGATTGTCGGCGTCGGTGCCGCCTTTGCCGCCTTCTGGATTTCGGGCGGCCATGCGCTGGTTCGTTAGAGCGGCGCCAGAAAATCAACAGGTCACCAGATAAACGATTCGCGACGCTCTGGGACATCCGACCGTTCGCGGGCGCCCTGCGAAAGATTTGGCCTTGCCAGCCGGCTCGACATGCCTAGAAACAGGTTGAAGACCGTTTTCGGTCGGCTTCGCCTACAAGGCGATCATTGTGGGAGGGCAGCCAATGCCAGTTGTGCGCGGCAAGGACATCGAAGTCCTGTTTTCGGCGTCCGCCATCGCGCGGCGGAACCTGGAACTTGCCAAGGAGATCGCCGGGCACGACTACCACGACCTTCTGGTAATCTCGGTGCTGAAGGGATCGTTCATCTTCGCCGCCGATCTTATCCGTGCCATGCACGATGTCGGCCTGTCGCCGGAGGTCGAGTTCATCTTCATCTCCAGCTATGGCGCCGGCACGACCAGCGGTGAGGTGAGGGTGCTGCGCGACATCGACAACGAGGTCGCCGGTCGCGATGTGCTTTTGATCGATGACATTCTGGAATCCGGCAAGACGCTGAGTTTCACCCGCGACCTCATGCTGTCGCGCGGCGCGAGGAGCTGTGCCATCGCCGTGCTGCTCGACAAGCGCATGCGCCGCCAGACCACGCTCAACGCCGACTATGTCGGCTTCGACTGCCCCGATTATTTCGTCGTCGGTTATGGCATGGACGTCGCCCACGCGTTTCGCGAATTGCCCTTCGTCGGCATCGTCAAGGGCGACGCTTGAGGCCTTTTGATAATTCTACTCCGGCGGCCACCTGACGCAGTTTTCTGCGCTTCCGGTGCTCTCGGACTCGAACGTCCGCTCCGCTCCGGTTCTCGAAAACCACGCTATCTGACTTGGCGGAGCGAATTCTGAAAAGGCCTCATCGACCCTTGGCGCCTTCAGGAAACATCAACTTTTCCCCGCCAAATATCCTGCCCATGGCAAAGCTCCTGATCGTCGAGGACGATGAATCCGTCCGCACTCTCGCCGCTCGCGCGCTCGAACGCGCCGGGCATAATGTCACTGTTGCCGCCGACGGCGCACATGGCCTTTCTCTGATCCGGGCGGCGCAAGGGAGCTATGACCTTGTGCTGTCCGACATCCGCATGCCGGAAATAGACGGCATCGAGATGGCCAAGGCGGCAGCAGCGCTGTTCCCGGCGATGAAGATCATGCTGATGACCGGCTATGCCGACCAGCGCGAGCGCGCCGAGGAATTGGACGGCATTATTCTCGACGTCGTGCAAAAGCCGTTCACGCTGGCTGAAATCCGCGCCCGCGTCGAACAGGCGCTCGCCTGCTTCGCCTAAAGCCCAAGGCCGACCGCCTTCAGGCAGGGTCGCAGGTCGCCGTAATGGCTGGCGCGCCGCTCAGGCGCCGGCTGGCATTGAGCGCAAACAGGCCGGCGCCGATGATGAGGGCTGCGCCCGCCGCCGTCGCTGGTCGCGGCACTTCGGCAAAGAACAGAAAACCCCATAGCGGCGACCAGATGATACCGGTGTATTCGAAGGTGGCGACGCTGTTGGCGGGCGCCAGCCGGTAGGCCTGCGACAACAGGATCATGCCGGCCGAGGCAACGAAGCCGCATGCCCCCATCTTGAGGAGATCCGGCGTCGCCGGCCAGACCCATGGCCGGACGAGGAATTCGAGACTCGGATGCACGGCGTGGTCAATGCCTGCCAGCCAAAACAATGCCGCCACAAATGCGGCGCCGATCAGATAAGCGCCGTTCTGATAGAAAGCCATGACAGTCGAGGATTCGGTGTCGCCGATCTTGCGTGCCATCAGCTGCGAGAAACCGTAGAGCAGAGCCGAACCTAGCGACAGCAGCGCTGCCCAGTCGAACAAGCCGGCGCCCGGGCGCACCATCACCAGCACGCCGAGCATGCCGACCAGGACGGTGGCGAGCGCCTGCCAGGACACGCGTTCGCCGAGATAGGGGCCGGCCAACGCCATGATGAACAGCGGCGCCATGAAATAGAGCGCCACCGCGTCAGCCAGCGGCAGGGCGGCGATTGCCAGGTAGTAGGCCGTGTAGGAGGTGAACTGGATGAAGGCGCGCATCGTCAGCATGCCGAACCGCTTCGACAGGATCGCCTGGAATCCGACATCGGCGTGGACAAGGAAAACCAGGATCGGCAGGGCGACGATCGAGCGGATCGCCATCACCTCGGTGACCGGATAGTGGCTCGACACCGCCTTGACCAGCGGGTCCTGCAGCGAAAAGACCAGCACGCCGAGACAGAGGCTGAGGATGCCGAGCACAAGCCGATTCTGCATAGGCGCTCCTGTCTCCCGCGTGCGCGGCCGAAAGCAGGCCTGCATCCGGGTAAAAAGAACCCGCCACCGTTTCGGGCAGCGGGTACGAGTGAGGACTTTTGATTGGTCCGCAGCCGATTTCCCGGCCGCATATCCAATGGGTAAGGCGACTATCGTCCGCCGTTTGACATGTTGCAAACGAATTGGAATGATGCCAGCAATCAGATTTTCTTATGGCGGGCACAAGCGACCCAATCTCGACAGCGACCTGTTGCGCACCTTCGTGGCGGTCGCCGACACCGGCAATTTCACCAAAGCGGCGGAGCGGGCCGGCCGCACCCAGTCGGCGGTCTCGATGCAGATGAAGAGGCTCGAAGGCATGATCGGCGACAGCCTGTTCGAGCGCGGGTCGCGCGGTGTAGCGTTGACGCAGCGCGGCGGCGAACTCATAGCCAACGCCAGGCGCATCGTTTCACTGCTCGACGAGACGGCGGCATCGATGGTCGCGGCGCCGCTTGGCGGGCCGGTGCGCATCGGTATCCCGGAGGAATATGGCCACGCGATCCTGTCGCGGGCACTCGGCGCCTTTGCCAAGCGCCATCCTCAGGTCGACATCACCGTCCGCTACGCGCATTCCGGTGCGCAGATCGCGGCGCTCGCTGCCGGCGAGCTCGATCTGGCGGTGGTGTTCGAATGGCAGGATCTGTCCGGCGGTGAGGTGCTGATGCATGACCCGACCGTATGGGTGACGTCGGAGCTGCATCACATGCATGAGGAGCGGCCGGTGCCGATCGCGCTCTACAACCGTGCCGGTTGGTGCAAGGATTTCGCTATAAAGTCGCTGGAACAGCGCGGTCTCGCCTATCGTGTCGCCTACACCAGCGATACCAATGGCGGCCTGCGGCTCGCCGTCACCTCCGGGTTGGCGATTGCGCCGATCTCGCGCAGCAACATCCCGGCCGGCTGCCGCGAGCTTACGGCCGCCGACGGGTTCGGCGACATCGATTCCTCGAACGTGGTGCTGCGGCGCAATCCGAACGCTTCCGGCGAGGCCATCGACGGCATGGAAGAGGCGATCCGCGAGGCGTTCACCAACCGTTAAAAGTGCCGCTCAGTCCGGCGGTGGCGGCCTCCACGGACCGCACGGCGATCTTCCGAATATTGGGGGGCAGCCTTACTTCAGCTCCAGCAACCGCTCCAGATAGCTGCGCTCGATATCGGGGCTGAGTGCGTTGCCGAGCCGCTTGCGGATCGCTTCGAGGATCTGGCGGGCACGCTGCACATCGATCTCGTCAGGCACTCTCACCGAACTTCCGTCATCGGGACCCTCGCTGGTGCGGGGCCGCCCGAGCGGGTCACGGTCGGCATTCTGCTGGCGTCCGCCCTGCCCGTTGCCGCCCTGGTCGCCTTGCATCGCCTGCAGTTGCTTCATCATGTCCTTGGCGCCCCTGCGCAAGGCTTCCAATGCGCGGCCCTGGTGACCGACGGCCTGATCGCCTTCGCCCTCGCCGAGCGCCTGTTCGGCATTGCCCATGGATTTGCCGGCCTCGCCAAACCCCTCATTGGGGTCAAGGCCCATGCCTTCGAGGCTCTTCCTCAATTGATCGAGCTCGCTCTGCAGCTTGCCCTGGCCTTCCTGCAATTGCTTCAGCGCGTCAGCAAATTCCTGCGGCGTCATCGGCTTCGGCCGGCCGAGCGGATCGCGGTCGTCACCCGGGCCGGGCTTGCCCTCTTCGCCCATCGGGCCTGGCTCACCGTTCTCGCCGAGCTGCTCGTCGCGGTTCTGCCCGCGCTGTTGCTGGCCGCGCTGCATCTGGTCCATGCGGAAAGTGTCGTTCATCATCTCCTGCTGGCGCCGCATGATTTCGCCCAGCTTGTCCATCTGCTGGCGCATCTCGCTGTCCTGCTGACCGCCCTGTTGCTGGCGGCCTGCCTGCAGATTGTTCATCATGTCCTGCAGCTCCGACAGCAATTGCTGCGCCTGGTCGCGATTGCCGGATTTCGCCAGGTTCTCGATCTGGTCCATCATGCGGTCGATGTCGCTCTGGCGCAGTTCCTGGCCGTTCTGCTGCATCTGTGGCGCATTCGGATTCTGCTGCGCCCGCGCCGCGAATTCCTGCAGGAACTGGTTCATCGCCTCGCGCAGTTCCTTCATCGCCTTCTCGATCTCTTGGTCGCTGGCGCCGTTCTTGATCGCATCCTGCAGCGCCTGCTGCGCTTGGCGCAGCCGCTTCTCGGCCGCCGACAGATTGCCTTCCTCAATGCCGAGCGCGATCTCCCAGAGGTAAGCGACCTCGTCGCGCAACTGGTCGTCGCTGTCTGCCATCTTCAGCCGGGTGCGGGCGCTCATGATGGCGAGGTAGTGCGCCATGTTGTCGAACGTGTCTTCCGGCCTGAGCGTGATTGCATCCATCAGGTCGAGCACGCGGTCCTTGGCATAGGCGTCGAGCGCCAGTATGCGGCGCTGCTCGACCACAGCCCGCGCCAACGGGTTGGAGAATTGCCGCTCCGGCATCACCAGCGTCTTGGTTTCGCTGGTCGCCGTGTGTCCGGCACCGTCGGTGGCGACAAGCGACAGCTTGACGTTGCCACCTGCCCAGACATGGTCGGTCAGATCCTTCGTCGACTTAGCGGCATTGGCCTTGCCGCCGCGGCGCGGCAACGTCAGCGGCATTTCCGGCGGGCCATAGAGCGGATGCGCGTTGGGCACTTGCGGGTCGGCCAATGCGAAAACCGCCTTGGCGGAGGCCGCGCCATAGTCGTCGTCGATCTGGTAGTTGAGTTCGAAGGCGCCGTTGACGGCGCGCTTCGGTTCGCCGACAAAGCGGATCTGCGGCGGCTTGTCGGGAATTATGGCGAAGGCCCAGCGGCCGAGCTCGCCGTCGCTGGACTGCAGCGTCAGCGTGCCGTCGGCCGTTAACTTGCCGCTGAACTGGCGCACGGTGGAAGGCGTTGCCGGACTTGCCTCAGTCTTGGCGGCTTGCGGCCCGGTCGGATCGATGGCGCGGGTGTTGCCGCCGGTGTCGGCGTAGCTCAGCGTTTCCTCGCCCGAACCGCCGGTGACGCGCAGCGACACATCGCTGCCCTCCGGAACCGTGAAGGTCGGCAGCGCTTGAGTCGCGTTGTTGGCCAGGACCGGGGCGTTCAGGAATACCGGCGGCCTGCCGGTATAGGCCGGCGGCGTCACCCAGGCATCAATGCGCGGCGGCACGACGTCGCGGGCGGCACGGGCAACAAAACCGTCGCTCAGCCTGCCGCCCGATGGCCCGAAGGAGAAGGCAAAGGCAGTGACCAACAAAAGCGCGGCAACGGCGCGCAGCGCCCACGGGTCGCGTTCCGGCACGCGTGTGCGCGGCACGTCGCCGCCAAGCTCGCCCAGCCGGTCCGCCATGCGCCGCTGATGCTCGCGCCACAGGGCTTGCGAAAAAATGCTTTCCTTGCCGCTCGGGCGATCGGTCTGGACCTGCACCGGGCTGTGCAGCAATCGGTTGGCCGCCTCGATGCGGCGGTCGACCTCGGCACTGGATGGCGTGCGGAAGAAACGCAGTGGATAGAGTGCGGCAAGCGCTGCGACGCCGAATGCCGTGATAAGACCGATCCGCGCCAGATCGGGCAAAAATGGGAACAGGCCGAGCCACGAAATGCTGAGGAACAGGCTGGCGACGATGATCAGTGGCAGCAGCAATGGCCAGCCGCGTTCGACGATTATCGAGACCTGCGTCCCCAGCCGGCTCAAGGCAAGGCGCCTGGCCAGACTGCGATCGCTGGTGAAAATGGGTCGTTGTGTCATCGGCCCTTCCTGGCCGGGCGGGATAGCCCAGGCCTCACGAGTCTATCGCATGGGCCCGAAAAGTCGATTTTCGGGAAGCACGATGCGAAGACCTAAAATCTTAGCGCACTCCGTGCGTCCAAGCGGATGCACATCGCCCTAAGGATACCAACAAACACGGCGAAGGCGAGGCGGTTCCCCAAAACGTGAACAATAATGCCCCGGATATTGTCAGAATTTCGCCGGATTGGCGTTTGCGCCGCAGACCAGTACGGCAACGCGCTCGCCTGCAGCCGGTGCGTAGCGGCCGGACAGGAGCGCCGCGAAGGCGGCCGCACCGCCCGGCTCGGAGATGATTCGCACGCGGTCCCACAGCGCCGCCTGGGCGGCGATAATGTCGTCGTCGCCGACCAGGATCGAGCGCTCGACGAATGCCTCGGCGATAGGAAACATCATTTCGCCGACACGCTTTGGCGCGAGCGAATCGGCGGCGATGCCCTCAGCCGGCGCGTCGACGGGTCGGCCCGCCTCGAAGGCGCGATGAAGCGTCGGCGCACCCTCCGGCTCGACCGCGATTATCCTGATGCGGCCGGAAAACCAGGCAGCGATGCCGCCGATCAGCCCGCCGCCGCCGACGGCGACCAGCAGGGTGTTGAGCTTCGGCAGGTCGGCCTCGATCTCGAGGCCGAGCGTGCCTTGCCCGACCAGCGTCTCCTCCTGGTTGAAGGCGTGGATCTGCAGCGCGCCGGATTTTTCGGCGAAGCTCTCGCTGGCGGCCAGCGCCTCGGCATAACGGGCGCCGCCGACGATCAACTCGGCGCCGTAGCCGCGGATGCGGTCCAGCTTGGCCTGCGGGCTCACTTCGGGAACAAAGATGGTCGCCTTGTGGCCGAGCCGCATGGCGGCATAGGCGACGGCGGCACCGTGGTTGCCGCCCGATGCGGCGACGACGCCGGCCGCAGGAACCGGCCGTTCGAGGAGATTGGTGAACGCACCACGTGCCTTGAACGAGCCGGAATGCTGCAAGCACTCAAGCTTCAGGTCGACAGGCAGAGGCGGGCGGCCGAAATCGGCCATGTCGACGCGCAGCACCGGCGTGTGGCGCACGAAGGGCCGGATGCGGGGTTCTATCGCCGCAATGCGCTCGCGTGTGATCGTGTGGCCGTGCAGCATGCTTTCACTCCCAGAGTTGACATTCAGAGTTGACATAACTTAGTAACTTGGCAAAGTGCCTAAATGCAAGAGATCGATGTCTTCAAAGCAATCGCCAACGAGCGCAGGCTGCAGATCCTCGATTGGCTGAAGGACCCGCGAGCGCATTTTCCGTCGCAGACGGACGGCGATCTGGTCGAGGACGGCGTCTGCGCGCTGCTGATCGCGGAAAAGCTGGGGATCACCCAGGCAACGCTCAGCGAGCATATGCGCGTGCTCACCCAGGCAGGGCTTTTGCGCAGCAAGCGCATCAAGCAGTGGATATTCTATCGCCGGAATGAGGACAGAATCGCCGAGACCAGGGCGCTCATTCAGCACCGGCTGTAGCTGCAGAGTTCTACTCCAACCAGTCCGGCACCGAGTCCAGTCCGATCAGCTCGTCATAGGTCTGGCGCGGGCGCACAACGTGGAAGCGGTCGCCGTCGACCAGCACTTCCGGTACCAGCAGCCTGGTATTGTAGGTGCCGGCCTGAACGGCGCCATAGGCGCCGGCGGTGGAGACAGCGATCAGGTCGCCGGATTTCAGCCGGGGCAGGTCACGGTCGAGCCCGAGATAGTCGCCGGTCTCACAAACCGGGCCAACGACGTCGACCTTCATGCGTGGTGCAGCGGCCGGCTGCTGCGACACCGGCCTGATGTCGTGGAAAGCGTCGTAAAGCGTCGGCCGGATCAGGTCGTTCATCGCGGCGTCTACGACGAGGAAGTTCTTGGCGTCGCCCTCCTTCACGAAGATCACCTGCGAGACCAGGATGCCGGCATTGCCGACGATCAGCCGGCCTGGCTCGAACATCACTTTCAGCCCAAGTTTGGCAACATGCTTCCTGACGATCTGGGCATAGGCATCGGGCAAAGGCGGCGGGTTGTTGTCGACGCGGTAGGGAATGCCAAGGCCGCCGCCGACATCGATGTGCTCGATGGCATGACCGTCGGAGCGCAAGGCGCCGACCAACTCCACCAGCAGCGCAAAGGCGTCGTCGAAGGGCTGCAATTCGGTGATCTGGCTGCCGATATGGGTGTCTATGCCGGTGACCTTGATGCCCGGCAGCTCAGCCGCGCGCGCATAGACCTTCCGCGCATGCTGCCACGGAATGCCGAACTTGTTCTCGGCCTTCCCAGTCGAAATCTTCTTGTGCGTCCTGGCGTCGACATCCGGATTGATGCGCAGCGAGATCGGCGCGACCTTGCCCAGCGCGGTGGCGCGGGCCGACAGCAGCTCCAGCTCCGGTTCGGATTCGACGTTGAAGCAGAGAATGCCGGCCGAGAGTGCGAAATCCATTTCGCGCGCGGTCTTGCCGACGCCCGAAAACAAGATCTTGCTTGCCGGGATGCCGGCCGCCAAAGCGCGGCGCAATTCGCCCTCCGAGACCACGTCGGCGCCGGCGCCGAGCCTTGCCAGCACCCTCAGCACGGCCTGGTTGGAATTCGCCTTCATGGCATAGCAGACGAGAGCATCGAGCCCGGCAAAGGCCTCGGTGAAGACGCGAAAATGCCTGGTCAGCGTCGCCGTCGAATAACAGTAGAACGGCGTGCCGACGCTGGCGGCGATGTCTGATATCGCCACGTCCTCGGCATGCAGCGCGCCGTCGCGGTAGTCGAAATGGTTCACGAGATTGGTCCGAAATCAGAGCAGCGGGTCGAGGATGAATTTCTTGTCCTCGACAGGTTTTTCCGGCTCCGGCGGCAAAGGTTGCTTGGCCTTCTCGGCGTCCTTGCGGGCCTGCACGGCTGCCGCGTACGGCGTGTCGAGCGCAGCCTTCCTGCCGCAGGCCGCAACGGTGGCCATTGCCGCCAGCAGCGTCAGCGTCACCAAAATCCTGCTTCCGGTCATCGTGCCATCCGTCCGAAACTGTTGCCCGCAGCCGCTTCTAGCCGAGTTTTGCGGCCATTGCACCCCGCGTCTTACGCCTTGGCGAGCCGCTTTTTCCAGTAGCGGATCTGCTTGCGCACCTCGGACGGCGCGGTGCCGCCGAAGCTCGTGCGGCTCTTTACAGAATTCTGCACGGCAAGAACCGAAAACACGTCGGCGCTGATACCGGGGTGAATGGACTGCAGATCCTCCAGCGAAAGCCTGTCGAGCCCGATCTTCCTGTCCTCGGCCAGCGCCACCGCCCGGCCAGTGATATGGTGCGCCTCGCGGAACGGCAGGCCGAGCGTGCGCACCAGCCAGTCGGCGAGGTCGGTCGCAGTCGAATAGCCGGCGCCGGCCGCCTTTTTCATCGCAGCAGTGTTCACCATCATGTCGCGCACCATGCCGGTCATTGCCGCCAGCATCAGGTCGAGCGTCTCGGCCGCGTCGAAGACGGATTCCTTGTCTTCCTGCATGTCCTTGCCATAGGTCAGCGGCATGCCCTTCATCACCGTCAGCAGGCCGACGAGATGGCCGGTGACGCGGCCGGTCTTGCCGCGCACCAGTTCGGCAGCGTCCGGGTTCTTCTTCTGCGGCATGATCGACGAACCCGTCGAGAAACTATCCGATAGCCTGACGAAGCCGAATTGCGGCGTCGACCAGATGATGATCTCTTCGGCCAGCCGCGACAGATGCGTCGCGCAGATCGCCGCCAAGCCCAGGAACTCGAGCGCGAAATCGCGGTCCGAAACACTGTCGAGCGAATTGCGCATCGGCTCGCGGAAGCCAAGCGCCTTCGCCGTCTGGTGCCGGTCGATGGAAAAGCTGGTGCCGGCAAGGGCGGCGGCGCCGAGCGGGCTTTCATCCATCCGCTCAATCGCATCGCGGACGCGCGACAGGTCGCGTGCAAACATCTCGACATAAGCCATGCAGTGGTGGCCGAAGGTCACCGGCTGCGCCGCCTGCATGTGGGTGAAGCCCGGCATCACCGTTGCCGCATGCTCCTCGGCCCGATCCAGGAACGCCGTGATCAGGCCCTTCAGCGCCTCGGCGACACGAAAGCATTCGTCCTTGACCCACAGCCTGAGGTCGACCGCCACCTGGTCGTTGCGCGAGCGGGCGGTATGCAGGCGGCCGGCGGCGGGGCCGATCAAATCGGCCAGACGGGCCTCGACATTCATGTGGATGTCTTCCAGCCTGGTCGAGAACTCGAAGGTGCCGGCCTCGATCTCTGCCAGGATCGTGTTCAGCCCGTGAGCGATTTTTTCTTGATCGGCCGCCGAAATAATGCCCGTTTGCGCCAGCATCTGGCTATGGGCGATCGAGCCGCGAATATCCTGCGCATAGAGTTTGCGGTCGAACGAGATCGACGCGTTGATCGCTTCCATGATTGCGGCCGGACCCGAGGCAAAACGTCCGCCCCACATCTGGTTGCTGGCCTTCTTGTCGTTCATCGCTATAACCCGTGCTCCGGAGCAGTTTTTGCAAAATGGCAGACGGCAATAGATTTTTCCCGGCTTTGCGTCTCATCCTCGCCGCTTTGGTTGCGGGCGTGCTGGCCGGCGCGGTCGCGGTATATGTCAGGGAAAGCAGTTCTGGCAACAAGGCGCCCGCGCAAGTGGCCGCCGGCGGCGGCAAGGACGACGTCGCCTGCGCCGCCAAGACCGACCGTGCCAAGAAGATCGCCGCCGCTGCCACCGGCCAAGTTGCCGCGCTTTTGCCGGCGGATCCGCCGCAATCGCTGAAAAGCCTTGCCTTCAACGGCCCCGACGGCAAGCCGACGACGATCGCCGATCATGCCGGCAAGACGGTGCTGCTCAATCTGTGGGCGACATGGTGCGCACCTTGCCGCGCCGAAATGCCGGCGCTCGATGCGCTGCAGAAGGAGATGGGCAGCGATGCGTTTCAGGTTGTTGCCGTCAACGTCGATGCCGGCGACGATGCCAAACCGAAGAAGTTCCTGGAGGACACCGGCGTCAAGTCGCTCGGCTACTATCGCGATGCCACGATGGCGCTGTTCAACGACGTCAAGACGCGCGGCCTGGCGCTCGGTCTGCCGGTCACCATGCTGATCGATGGGCAAGGCTGCCTGATCGCCCATATGAATGGCCCGGCCGAATGGTCGGGGCCGGATGCCAAGCGTCTGGTCGAGGCGGCGCTTCAGCCGGGATAGGCTCAGACCGTGCGCAGGCGCGGCTTGAGCACGGCAATGCTTGCGCCGCGTCGGCTGGCGGTGCGGATTGCCGGAGAGGCCACGCCCGTCAGTTCCCCGAATGTCTCGATCGGAGCCGGTTTGCCGAGGTAGTAGCCTTGCCCGATCTCGCAAGCCTCGGCGTCCAGGAACTGCAATTCACCCGGCGTCTCGATACCTTCTGCCAGAACCGGTAGGCCGAGACCGCGTCCAAGCCCCAGCACGGCGCGAACGATCGCCGCGAACTGGGCGTTCTTGTCGACCGATTTGATGAACGACCCGTCGATCTTGATCTTGTCGAAGGGAAAGGCGCTGAGGTTGGACAGCGAAGAATAGCCGGTGCCAAAATCGTCCATCGCCACATGCACGCCAAGCGCCTTGACCTGCCTCAAGGTTGCCAGCGCGCGCGGCATGTCCTTCACCAGGGCCGTTTCGGTGATCTCCAGTTCGAGCCTGCCGGGGGCCAGGCCGGATCTCGTCAATGCGTCGTGCACCTTGCGGCTGAAGTTCGGATTGTGAAGTTGCACGGCGGAGACGTTGACGGCGACCATCAGCGGGTTTGTCCAGCGAGCAGCATCGTTACAAGCCGTCGTCAGCACCCAGTCGCCTATCTGCGCGATAGCGCCACTGTCCTCGGCCACGGGGATGAAAACGGCCGGAGAAATGTCACCCCGCTCAGGGTGCTGCCAACGGACCAGGGCTTCGAAGCCGATCATCCTGCCGCCGCGGATCTCCTTCTGCGGCTGATAGACGAGGTGGAACTCCTTGCGGGCGATCGCCTGGCGCAATTCATGCTCCATCACGCGCTTGTCGCGGGCCGCGGTGCCCATGGCTATCTCGAAAAACCGATAAGTGTCCCTGCCTTCGGTTTTGGCGCGATGGAGTGCCGTGTCGGCATGGCTGATCAGGCCGGCCTGGTCTTCGGCATCCAGCGGAAAGAAGGCGATGCCGATGCTGGCCGAGACGAGGCCGGAGCCGACCGAAACCCTGTTTTCCTCCCGGATCGCCGCCAGCAAGTCCTCGGCTATCCGGCCTGCGGCCAGGGGGTCGGGGAGGTTCGGAGCTATGATGGCAAATTCATCGCCGCCGAGACGCGCGAGCATCTGTCCGTGGCGCGGGATGCCGGAAATGCAGTGCGCCAGCTTCTGCAGCATAGCATCGCCGGCCCCGTGGCCATAGAGGTCGTTGACTTGCTTGAACCGGTCAAGGTCAAGCAGCAGGAGCGCCAGATGTCCATCCTTGCCGCCACGATCCATCGAGGCGAATTCTGCTTCCAGCCGGGAAGAAAAGCTCCGCCGATTGGCAAGCCCGGTAAGCGGATCGAAATGCGCGAGGCGGAGGATCTCTTGTTCTGCCTTCTTGCGCTCACGGATGTCGCGAACGGCAAGCACCGTATGAGGCCTGCCGCAGTAGGTTATTTTCCTGGCGATCAGCTCGACAGGAATTCTCGCCCCGTCGCTGCCTCTTAACTTCGCTTCCTGCGCCTGTTCGCCGAAGCCGGACATATCGGCTGCGCTCTGTCCGTCGAAAAGCTCGCCGAATTGCATCGTGTTCAGGGTGGCTGTCGCTGTTCCGGTCAGCTTCGCCATACTGTCATTGGCGCTGACAATGCGGGTGCCATCGCAAACGATCAGACCTTCCACCGCCGCATTGGCGAGATCGTGCATGCGATCGGCCTCGAGCTTCTGGCGGCGAAAGCGCAGGTCGATCCATAGCGCGGCACCCGATAGCACAAGGATTATCAGGCTGGCGACCGCTGCGGCAAAGGCTTGGGAAATGGGCTCGATGGAATGTTCGGATATTTCAATCGAGGAGTCCGGAATGATCGACACCGCGGCCATCGCGATGAAATGCAAGCTGCAAATCGCCAGCGTCAAAAGCGCGGCGCCGCCGAAAGTCGCGAGCGCTGACGGACGGCGCAAGACGACAAGGAGCGCCAGTGCCGCGAGGGTCACGCCGGCCAGAAGCGATATCGCGACAAGGAGCAGGTTCCATACGACCCAGCCTTCGACCTCGAAAGCTGCCATGCCGATGTAGTGCATCGTCGCGATGGCGCCGCCCAGAATGGCGCCACCGACGAGGAAATGGTCGATGCCGCGGCGCAAGGTGGCGACCCACATCCCAAGCGCGGTCATGATAACGGCGGCGGCAAGCGAAAAGGCGGATAATCCCGGATTGTATGCGTTCGGGATTCCCGGCGTAAACGCGGTCATGGCGATGAAATGCGTCGCCCATATGCCGAACCCGGTCGAGGCCGCGGCGATCATCAGCCAGACAAGCCGGTTTCGCTCGGTCGATCGGCCGACATGCTTAAGGAGATTAACCGCTGAGAAGCAAGAAATTCCACAGACGAGTGCGGCGAGCGCAACCAGTCTCGGATCGTGCTGACTTACAATACAATTATAGACCGTCAGCATCCTGGTTCACTCGGTCTGCCAAAACTAACAGGGGAGGTGTGACTGATTAGCTCTTGGAGATTTTAACGAATGGTTAACCCGCGGGCCATGAGGCGGGTCTTTTCGGGGGAAAACCGACGCGCCGCTGCGCCGAAAAGACGGTGATGTGATTTCTGGCGCCCGGTTTCGGTAGCGAGTGCACTTTAGGAAGGAATGATGTTCATTGATCCGCAATAAAACCGTTGTCCGATTGTCATCAGCGCCACATATTGGCTTTGCGGAAGTGCCCCTTTCGCCAATGACAAACGGGAGATGAAACATGAAGTTCTTCGGCTTTGCGGCCGGTATCGCCGCGACCGTGACCCTGCTTTCCACCACCTCCGCCTTCGCCGTCACGCAGATCAGCTGGTGGCACGCCATGACCGGCGCCAACGCCGAGGTCGTCGCCAAGATCTCCAAGGATTTCAACGCCAGCCAGAGCGACTATGAGCTCGTTCCGGTGTTCAAGGGCACCTATCCGGAGACGCTGAATGCCGGCATCGCTGCCTTTCGTGCCGGGCAAGCGCCCGATATCCTCCAGGTGTTCGACGTCGGCACCGGCGTGATGATGGCGGCCGAGGGTGCGATAAAGCCGGTGGCCGATGTGATGACCGGCGCCGGGATGACTTTCGACAAGAGCCAGTATCTGCCCGGCATCGTCGGCTATTATTCGAAGCCGGACGGCACCATGCTATCGTTCCCCTACAACTCTTCCTCGCCGATCCTCTACTACAACAAGGACATCTTCCAGAAGGCAGGCCTCGACGTGAACAATCCGCCCAAGACGTGGAACGAGGTGTGGGAAGCTGCCAAGAAGATCAAGACGAGCGGCGCCGCCCCTTGCGGCTATACCTCGACCTGGCTGACCTGGATCCACCTGGAGAATTTCGCGGCGTGGAATGACGTGCCTTGGGCCACCCAGCAGAATGGCCTGGCCGGCGGTGATGTCGAACTCAAGATCAATGCGCCGATTTTCGTCAACCACTTCCAGGCGCTCGCTGACCTGGCCAAGGACGGCACATTTAAATATGGCGGGCGCACCTCCGAAGCCAAGCAGATATTCCTCGCCGGCGAATGCGGCATCTTCACCGAATCGTCGGGCGGCCTCGGCGATATCGTCAAGTCCGGCATGAACTATGGCATCGGCCAGCTTCCTTACGACAGTGACGCCAAGAGTGCCCCGCAGAACACGACGCCGGGCGGTGCCAGCCTGTGGGTGTTCGGCAACAAGTCGGACGAGGAATACAAGGGCGTCGCGGCCTTCTTTGCCTATCTGTCCAAGACCGATGTGCAGGAATATCTGCACCAGAAGTCGGGATACCTGCCTGTGACGCTCGCCGCATACGAGGCGACCAAGAAATCAGGCTTCTATGACAAAAACCCCGGCCGCGAGACACCCATCCTGCAGATGACAGGCAAGGCGCCGACCGACAACTCGAAGGGCGTGCGCCTGCCGAATCTGCCGCAGGTGCGTGATATCCAGAATGAGGAGTTGGAGAAGATGCTGGCTGGCCAGCAAACCGCTCAGCAGGCGCTCGACAATGCCGTCGCGCGCGGCAACGTCGCGATCAAGGAAGCGCTGGAGAACTGACGGGATCATCTCGGTTAGTCGGTTGGAATATCGCCCACGCGGGCTCGCGTGGGCGACACCTGGATAGCGAGGGAAATCAGCCTGTCTCCACGCGTCGTCTTTCCCAACAAGATCCTGCCCTACCTGCTGGTGGCGCCACAACTCGCCATCACCCTGGTTTTCTTCTACTGGCCGGCCGGTCAGGCGCTTTGCCAGTCGATGCTCAGGCAAGACCCGTTCGGGCTGAAGAGCAGGTTCGTCTGGTTTGCCAATTTCCGGAAGGTGCTGGCCGATCCGGCCTACCTCAACTCGATCAAGGTCACAGTAGTGTTCTCTCTTGCGACCGCGATCGTTGCCATGGTTGTGGCCCTGCTGCTCGCGGTCATGGCCGAGAAGGCCGTGCGCGGCAAAGGCCTCTACCGCACACTGTTGATATGGCCTTACGCCGTGGCGCCGGCGATTGCCGGCATGCTTTGGCTTTTCCTGTTCAATCCCTCGATCGGCTCGTTGGCCTATTTGCTGAGAAGCCTCGGCATCGTATGGGACCCGCTGCTCAACGGCACCCACGCCATGATCCTGCTGGTGTCGGCTGCTGCCTGGAAGCAGATCAGCTACAACTTCCTGTTCTTCGTCGCCGGCCTGCAGGCGGTGCCGAAAACGCTGATCGAAGCGGCGGCCATGGACGGCGCCGGCGAAACCAAGCGCTTCTGGACCATCGTCTTCCCGCTGCTTGCGCCGACAACCTTTTTCCTGCTGGTCGTCAACACCGTCTATGCCCTGTTCGACACGTTCGGCATCGTTCATGCCGTCACTGGCGGCGGGCCGGGCAAGACGACCGAGACGCTGGTCTACAAGGTCTACAATGACGGCTTCGTCAATCTGATCCTGGGCGATTCGGCGGCGCAGTCGGTCATCCTGATGGCCATCGTCATTGCGCTCACAGCGATCCAGTTCCGCTATGTGGAACGCAAAGTCCATTACGGCTGAGGGCAGCGATGATCGGCCAGTCCCCGTTCCGCACCTTCATCGCCCATGCCGTGCTCATCCTCGGCATATTGATCGTGGCTTTTCCGATCTACTACACCTTCGTTGCCTCGACGCACACGCTGCAAACGATCCTCAGGCCGCCCCTGCCGCTCTTGCCCGGCGGCCAGCTATGGAACAATTACAGCGAGGCGCTGTTCGGCGGCATCGGTCGTATCGGCGGGGTCAGCGTCGGCAGGCTGCTCCTCAACACCACGATCATGGCGCTCGGCGTTGCGGTGGGAAAGATCTTCATCTCGATCCTGTCGGCCTACGCGATCGTGTTCTTTCGCTTTCCGCTGCGCATGACCTTCTTCTGGCTGATCTTCATCACCTTGATGCTTCCAGTCGAGGTGCGCATCCTGCCGACCTACAAGGTGATGGTCGATCTCGGCATGATCGACACCTATGCCGGCCTGATCGTCCCGCTGATCGCCTCGGCCACCGCAACGCTGCTGTTTCGCCAGTTTTTCATGACCATACCGGGCGAATTGGTCGAGGCGGCGCGTGTCGACGGTGCCGGGCCATGGCGCTTCTTTTTCGATATTCTGGTGCCGCTGTCGCGGACAAACATCGCCGCGCTGTTCGTGATCCTCTTCATCTATGGCTGGACGCAGTATCTTTGGCCGCTGCTCGTCACCAACAGCAACGACATGAACACCATCGTCATCGCGCTGAGAAAGATGGTTTCCTTCGCCGATGCCGACACCCAATGGCACCTGGTGATGGTCACGGCAATGCTGGCCATCGTGCCGCCGATCCTGGTGGTCGTGCTGATGCAACGCTGGTTCGTGCGCGGTCTGGTCGAATCCGAAAAGTGAGAAGCTGATGGCGACCGTGGATCTGAAGGATGTCAGGAAAATCTATCCCAGCGGCGTCGAGGCCGTGAAGGGCGTTTCCATCGCCATTCCCGACAAGGAGCTTTGCGTGCTGGTCGGCCCCTCCGGCTGCGGCAAGTCTACGCTGCTGAGGATGATCGCCGGGCTGGAGACGATTTCTGCCGGTACAGTCGCCATCGACGGCAAGGTGGTCAACGCCATTGGCCCGACCGAGCGCGACATCGCCATGGTGTTCCAGAACTACGCGCTCTACCCACATATGAAGGTCTATGACAACATGGCCTATGGCCTGCGCAACCGCGGCACGCCGAATGACGAGATCGACAGCAGGGTACGCTCGACTGCCAAGGTGCTGGAGCTTTCGGCGCTGCTCGACCGGCGCCCGCGCGAGCTTTCCGGCGGTCAGCGCCAGCGCGTCGCCATGGGTCGCGCCATCGTACGCAACCCGAAGGTCTTCCTGTTCGACGAACCGCTGTCCAACCTCGATGCGAAATTGCGCGGGCAGATGCGCATCGAGATCAAGAATCTGCAGCGCTCGCTTGGCGTCACCTCGGTTTATGTCACGCACGACCAGCTTGAGGCGATGACGCTGGCCGACATCCTCGTCGTCATGAACGCCGGCCTGGTCGAGCAGACCGGCGCGCCGCTTGATGTGTACGAGAAACCGGCCTCGACCTTCGTCGCTTCGTTCATAGGCGCACCGCCGATGAATCTGCTGGCGCTCACAGGGGCCTCCCCAAGCTCGGTATTGGCGGACGGTACTGTGATTGGCTTGGCGCCTCGACAGGGCAAGGCAGTGACACTAGGCTTTCGTCCGGAGGACGCCGACATCACCTTCGCGGCAGAGGCGCCGGCCGGCGCGCTCGCGCTGCCGGCAACAGTGGAAGCGGTCGAACCGGTCGGTGCCGAAAGCTTTCTCCATTGCGTGGCAGCCGGCAGCCGCATCGTGGTGCGCGTCTCAGGCCGCGCCAGCGCCAAGCCAGGCGACCAATTGCGCGTCGTGGCTAGGTCCGAAAAGCTGCATTGGTTCGATCAGGCGGGCAAACGGGTCGATTGAAGTCGGCCTTGCGCAAAACCGTTCAGGCAAACACATGCGCCTTGCCCGACACGGTCAGCCGGACGATCTCGCCGATCGCCGGCGCGTCCATGCCCGGCTTGCGCAGGATCAACGGCGTATTGCCGATGGCGGCGGCGTCGGGCGGATCGGGGCTGTTCAACAGACGCACCGCGATGGTGCACATCGAGCCGGCGAACTCCGATTCCGTCACCTCGCCGAACAGCATGTCCGGCGTGCCGGACATGCCTTCACGCGATGTGCGTTTCAGCAACACCTGCTCCGGCCGCAGCATGATGCGAGCGACGTCGCGCCGCTCCGAGCTGTCGACAGCGATGCGGCCGAGCGGCGAGATGGCGAAGCCATCGGCGATCCTTGCCGGCAGGACGATGGCGTCGCCAAGGAACTCGGCGACCATCCTGTCCTTCGGCTTGAAATAGAGCTCGCGCGGCGTGCCGACCTGCGAGAATTTGCCGTCGCGCATCACCGCGACCTGGCTGGCGAATGACAGCGCCTCGGCCTGGTCGTGGGTGACCAGGATGGTGGTGATGCCGGCGGTTTCAAGGAGCTCGGCCACGGCCTTGCGCATCGAGGCGCGCAGGCCGGTGTCGAGCGCCGAGAACGGCTCGTCGAGCAGCATCAGCCGCGGCTTCATGGCCATGGCGCGGGCGAGCGCGACGCGCTGCTGCTGGCCACCGGACAGTTCGTGCGGACGGCGCTTCAGGATACCTTTGTCCAGCCCGACGACATAGGCGAGCTCGGCGATGCGCTCACTGCGCTTTTCCTCGTGACGCCCCATGCCGAAGCCGATATTGGCGGCGATGCTCAGATGCGGGAATAGAGCGCCGTCCTGCGCCACCAGCCCGATGCCGCGGCGATGCGCCGGCACGGCCGTGTCGCCATCGGCCAGCACCTCGCCATCAAGCACGATGCGGCCCTGGTCCGGCGCCTCGAAGCCGGCGATCAGCCGCAGCAAGGTGGTCTTGCCGCAACCGGACGGCCCGACGACAGCCGTACGGCTGCCGCTGGCCACGCTGAGGTCGACGCCGGCAAGTGCTGCGACCGGCCCGTAGTGCTTGTGGATGCCGCTCAGCTCGAGAAAGCTCATCGCCCGGCCATCCGCTTCGACTGGACGTAGAGCAACCAGGTCAAAGGCAGCGACATCGCCACCATGATCAGGGCATAAGGCGCCGCCGACGCATAGTCGATCTCGCCGCTATAGGACCAGAACGCCATGGCCAGCGTGCGGGTGCCGTTGGGCGCCAGCATCTGGGTTGCGGTCAATTCGTTCATGATACCCAGCGCGACCAACGCCATGCCGGCTGCGGCGCCCGGCGCCGACAGGCGGATGGTCGTCGACCACAGCGCCTTGAGCGGCGACCGGCCGAGGCTGGAGGCGGCGCGTTCGAGCTCGACCGGCGCCTGTGCGATCGACGCCCTGAGGCTAATCAGGGCGCGCGGCAGGAACATCAGCGCATAGGCGACCAGGATGGTGAACAGGGTCTGGTAGAGCGGCATGGCGATACGCACGGCGATGGTGACCAGCGCCAGGGCGATGACAACGCCGGGCAACGCGCCGACGATATAGTTGCAGCCCTCCAGGACGCGTTGCAGCCGCCCCGGCGCGCGGATCGAAATCCACGCCATCGGCATTGCCGCGACGGTGGCGAGCAGCGCGCCGGCAATTGCTAGGAACAGCGTTTGGCCAAGCGCCAGGCCGATCTCGTCGAGCCGCCAGACATCGGCGCCGCCGGCCATGAGCCAGCGGCCGATAGTGGCGAACGGCACGCCGAGCGCCAGCAGCGTGGTAATGGCAGGCAGCAGCAGGCAAGGAATGGTGGCGCGCCCAAGGCCCGTGCGCTGCTGCTGGCGCGCAGCACCCGAACCGACGCGGGCATAGCGCTCCTCGCCGCGCACCAGCACCTCCAGCCCGAGCAGCACAAGGCAGCAGGTCACCAGCACGCCGGCCAGCATGTTGGCGGCGGGACCGTTGAAGGTCGACTGGAACTGGTCGACGATCGCGGTGGTGAAGGTGTCGAAGCGGATGAAGACATAGAGCCCGTATTCGGCCAGGAGATGCAGGCCGACCAGCAGGGAGCCGCCGCAAATGGCGAGCCGGAGCTGCGGCAGCACGACACGCCTGAACACACGCCACGGGCCGAGACCAAGGGCTGCCGCTGCATCCTCGAGAGCGGGATCGAGCCGGCGCAATGCCGCCGCCACCGGCAGATAAAGGAAGGGGAAATAGGCGATGACCGACACAAGCACGCCGGCCCACAGGCCGTGCAGTCTGGGCACCATGGTGACCCAGGCGTAACTGTGGACGAACGCCGGAATGGCGAGCGGCGCCACCGACAGCCAGGCCCATAGGCGGGCACCCGGCAGATCGCTGCGCTCGGTCAGCCAGGCCAGCATGACCGACAGCACGATCGAGATCGGCACCGCCAACACCACCAGCAGGCTGGTGTTGACCAGAAGTTCGCCGACGCGCGGCCTGAACACCAGCGCCGCCACCGTTTCCCAGCCGGTCTGCACCGCCACCCAGACGATGAAGGCAAGCGGCAGCAGCGCGAAAAGCGAGACAAAGACGGCAGCCAACGCAATCCATGAGACCGACCAACGACGTGCCCGCACGGCCGTGGCGTCGGCCGGCAAGCCTGGGCGTGCGAGATCGATCGCGGATTGCATCAGATCAGACGTTGCGCCAGCTCCGCCCGGAGGCGGAAACGATCGGCGGCGGATAATCTCGCGGGTAGCTTGTGGTCATAGGCAAATGCCATCTTGAAAACAGAGCGCTCCTGTGGAAAGCGAATTCCCACAGGAGCGCAGTCGGTTGCCCTTTTAGGACGAACGCCGGCTAAAGCAAGCCGGCCGCCGTCATCAGGTCGGTCACCTTTTTCGAGTTCAGCGTCGTCGGGTCGACTTTCGGCGCCTGCAGATCGGCCAGCGGCACCAGCTTCGGATTGGACTCGGCGCCCTTGCCGACTGCGTATTCGAACGAATCGCCTGTTTTCAGCACGTCCTGGCCGCCATTGCCGGTGACCCATTTCAGGAAAGCCTGCGCTTCCTTCGGGTGCTTGCTCGAGGCCAGCACGCCGCCGCCGGAAATCGAGACGAAACCACCGGGATCCTGATGCTTGAAATAGTGCAACTCGACGTTCTTGCTGTTCTCGCCGGTCTTGGCCTGATCGCCGTAGTAGTAATAGTGATAGATCACGCCGCCTTCGACCTCGCCGGCATTGACCGCCTTCATCACCGTGCTGTTGCCCTTATAGGTGGTAAAATTCTCCTTCATCGCCTTCAGCCATTCGGCCGTCGCCGCCTCACCCTTGAGCTGCAGAAGCGCGCTGACGATCGCCTGGAAATCGGCGCCGGAGGGCGAAGCGGCCCAGCGGCCCTTCCAGCTCGGATCGGCGAGATCGAGCAGCGATTTGGGCAGCTGGTCGGCGCTCAGCTTGGTCTTGTTGTAGGCAAAGACGGTGCTGCGCGCGGCGACGCCGACCCATTTGCCGCTCGCCGGCTGGTACTCCTGCGGAACCTGGGCCAGCGTCTCGGTGCCGACCGGTGCGAACAGGCCGGCCGCCTCGACTAATGCCATGGCCGGCGAATTCTCCGTCAGGAATACATCGGCGGGCGAAGCGGTGCCTTCCGCAACGATCTGATTGGAGAAATCGCTGTCGCCGCCATTGCGGACGGTAACCTTGATGCCGGTTTCCTTGGTGAATCCCTCCGCCCAGGCCTTGGTCAGGTTTTCGTGCTGGGCGTTGTAGACGACGATGCCCTCGTCCTCTGCTATTGCCGGGCCGGCGATCAGGCTGATTGCAAGTGCTGTCGCACCGGCAAGGGCGGAAAGAGCATATTTCATGGCGTCGTCCTCGATTTCGATGGTCTTTGGCTTGGCACGCTGCACCTACCAATACCTGACTGGTGCAGTCAACATTGCTGGCCCACTCAATCGCTCAAAAGGAGCAAACTTTCGTGATGCTCAGCTAATTTGCCTTGGACATTATTTCGCCGGCCCCGTAACAAATCAGCGCCGAGACGCGAATATCGGGGAGTGAACTCTTGTGAGCGGCAAGGACGAAGCCGAGCTTTCACGCCTGCTGCGGGCCGCGATCGCCGGAGACGAAAGGGCCTATGCCGACTTTCTGCACCGGATCGCCGCGCTCGTTCGTGGCTTTGCCCGGCGCAAGATCGTGCAGGGCGGGGTGGATCCCGAGGATGTCGTGCAGGAAACCTTGCTGGCCATTCATGTGAAACGACACACCTGGCGCCATGATGCGCCGGTGCTGCCTTGGGTCTATGCAATAGCCCGCTTCAAGCTGATCGATGCGTTCCGGCGGCGCGGTCGGCGGATCGAGATCGAGATCGACGAAATCGCCGAGACCTTTGCCGAGCCGGAATCGGAGACGGTGAGCGAGCGCGACATCAACCGGGCGCTCGACAGCCTGTCGCCGGCACAGCGTTCCGTCGTCTCGGCCGTATCGGTCGAAGGCCGGTCAATCGGTGAGACCGCGGCCAAATTCGGCATCAGCGAGACGGCTGTGCGGGTGTCACTGCACCGCGGGCTTGCCGCCATTGCCAAACGGTTCAGGGCGGGGCGGGAATAACATGAGGACCGAAGATCTCATCAAGGCGCTCGACGCCGATGCCCGCAGCAAGGCGCTGCCGCTAGGCACCACCTGGTGGCTTGCCACCGGCGCGGCCATCGTGATCGCGGCCGCGGTTTTCTGGCTGACGATCGGCCCGCGCCCCGACATTGCGATCGCCATGCACACGATGCGGTTCCTGTCCAAATTCGTCTTCACGATTGCTCTTGCCGCCAGCGCCTTTGTCCTGGTGCGTGGGCTGTCGACGCCCGGTGCATCGACCGGCCGGGCGGTGAGCTGGATGGTCGCCGCGCCGCTGCTGGTGATTGTGGCTGTGATTCTCGAACTCTTCGCCGTGCCTGCGTCCGACTGGGGCACGCGCCTGGTCGGCACGAACATGGTCATCTGCATGACCTTCATTCCGTTGATCGGGATCGGCCCGCTTGCCGTCTTTCTCGCGGTGCTGCGCCATGGCGCGCCGACAAGGCCGGTGCTTGCCGGTGCGGCCGCGGGCCTGCTTGCCGGCGGGCTGGCGGCGACCTTCTATGCGGCGCATTGCTTCGACGATTCGCCGCTTTTCGTCGGCACCTGGTATACGATCGCGGTCGCCATCCTTGCCGTGCTCGGGGCGCTCGGCGGACGACTTTATGTGCGCTGGTAGCGAGGCGATCAGCGTGTCGGAACGGGATGCTCGCCGCGATAGTCGTAGAAGCCGCGCCCGGTCTTGCGGCCGAGCCAGCCGGCCTCGACATATTTGACCAGCAGCGGGCAGGGGCGGTATTTCGAATCCGACAGCCCGTCATGCAGCACCTGCATGATCGACAGGCAGGTATCGAGCCCGATGAAATCGGCAAGCTGCAGCGGCCCCATCGGATGGTTGGCGCCGAGCTTCATGGCGGTATCGATGGCGTCGACCGAGCCGACACCTTCATAGAGCGTGTAGATCGCCTCGTTGATCATCGGCAGCAGGATGCGGTTGACGATGAAGGCCGGGAAATCCTCCGAGACGGTGATCGTCTTGTCGAGCTGCTTCACGTAGGTTTTTGCCGCCTCGAAGGTCTGGTCCTCGGTGGCGATGCCGCGCACCAGTTCGACCAGTTTCATCACCGGAACCGGATTCATGAAATGTATGCCGATGAAGCGTTCCGGCCGGTCGGTCTGCGAAGCCAGCCGTGTGATCGAGATCGATGATGTGTTCGTCGCCAGGATGGCCTCGGGGTTGAGCTGCGGGCAGAGCTGGGCATAGATCTTGCGCTTGACCGTCTCGTCCTCGGTCGCTGCTTCGATCACCAGATCGGCGCCCGCAAGGTCGGCCATGACCGGTGCCGCCGAAATGCGCGCCATCGCCTCATTGCGCAGCTTTTCCTCGAGTTTGCCGGAGCCGACCTGACGGGCCATGTTGCCGCTGATCGTAGCGATGCCCTTTTCGATGCGGTCGGGCGAAATATCGTAAACCAGCACCTTATAGCCCGCCAGCGCCGACACATGGGCGATGCCGCCACCCATCTGGCCCGCGCCGATGATGCCGATCGTCTCGATCTTGCTCATTACCCGATCCCGTCGAGGCCTTTGCGGCCCGTTTTTTGTGCAGTGCAAACTAAAAGGGCGGGGCGACTTCGTCTACCCCACCCCTCAGAATTTAATACGCTTTGGCAGAAGGCGTCAAAGCGCCTTTTGCAGTTCCGGCAGAATGACGAAGAGATCGCCGACGAGACCGTAGTCGGCGACCTGGAAGATCGGCGCTTCCTCGTCCTTGTTGATGGCAACGATCACCTTCGAATCCTTCATGCCGGCAAGGTGCTGGATGGCACCGGAGATGCCGACGGCAATATAAAGGTCGGGCGCTACCACCTTGCCGGTCTGGCCGACCTGCCAGTCGTTCGGCGCATAGCCGGCATCGACGGCGGCGCGAGATGCGCCAACCGCCGCACCGAGCTTGTCGGCGACCGGCAGGATGACCTCCTGGAACTTCTCGGAGGAGCCCAGCGCACGGCCGCCCGAGATGATGATCTTGGCCGAGGTCAGCTCCGGACGGTCGGTCTCGGAGAGCTTGTTCTCGACAAAGCTCGACAGGCCGGGATTGGCCGCCGCCTGGACCGTCTCGACCGGCGCGGAACCGCCCTCGGGTGCTGCCTGGAAGGAAGCGGTACGCACCGTGATGACCTTCTTGGCGTCACTGGACTGCACCGTCTGGATGGCGTTGCCGGCATAGATCGGCCGCTTGAAGGTGTCGGGCGACACGACTTCGATGATTTCAGATATCTGGGCGACATCGAGCAGCGCTGCCACGCGGGGCGCGACGTTCTTGCCCGACGAGGTCGCCGGCGCGATGATCGTCTCGTATGGCTCAGCAAGCGAAACGACGAGTGCCGCCAGCGGTTCGGCGAGACGCTCGGTCAGTTCGTCGGCGTCGGCGAGCAGCACCTTGGTGACGCCCTTGAGCTTGGCGGCGGCATCCGCTGCCGGCTTGGCACCTTTGCCGGCAACCAGCACATGCACGTCCGAACCGATCTGCAGCGCCGCCGAAAGCGCCTTGGCGGTCTGGTCGGAAAGCGCAGCGTTGTCGTGTTCGGCAATCAGAAGAATAGCCATGATGTTTTCCTGACTTTCGTCTTCGAGGCTCCTGAAATCCGGTCAGGCCGAGTCGAAAACGGTTGGTTTCGAGAACCGGAGCGGAGCGTACTTCAGTACGTGAGCACCGGAAGCGGAGAAACCGGCCGTTTGCAGGCCGGCCTCATCGGATTTCCTTAGAGCACGCCGGCTTCGTTCTTCAGCTTGTCTACCAGTTCGGCGACGCTCTTGACCTTGACGCCCGCCTTGCGGCCGCCCGGCTCCTCGGTCTTGATCACTTTAAGCCGCGGCTTGACGTCGGCGCCGTAATCGGCAGGGCTCTTCTCGTCGAGCGGCTTCTTCTTGGCCTTCATGATGTTGGGCAGAGACGCGTAGCGTGGCTGGTTCAGCCGCAAATCGGCCGTGACGATCGCCGGCATCTTCAGTTCCAGCGTCTGCAGGCCGCCATCGACCTCGCGCGTCACCGTGGCCTTGTCACCGTCGAGCACGATCTTGGAGGCGAAGGTGCCCTGCGCCCAGCCGAGAAGTGCGGCCAGCATCTGGCCGGTCTGGTTGGAATCGTCGTCGATCGCCTGCTTGCCGAGAATGACAAGGCCGGGCTGTTCTGCCTCGACGACGCCCTTCAGCACCTTGGCGACGCCCAGCGGCTCAGTCTGCTCGTCGGTCTTGACCAGGATGGCGCGGTCGGCGCCCATGGCGAGCGCCGTGCGCAAGGTCTCCTGTGCCTGCTGCGGCCCGATCGACACGACGATGATCTCTTCGGCCTTGCCAGCTTCCTTCAGCCGGATCGCCTCTTCGACCGCGATCTCGTCGAACGGGTTCATCGCCATCTTGACGTTGGCGAGTTCCACCGCCGAACCGTCCGCCTTAACCCGGACCTTGACGTTCGCATCCACAACCCGCTTCACGGGCACAAGGATCTTCATTTGCCTGTCACCTCTTTCACGATAGTCTCTTCACGCTCGTCGGGCGCGCTATAGCAGCGTGCACCTCTTCAGAGTTGTCGAAAGCCGACATTCCGGACGGAATTCTGGTCTTCGCCACGCCAGTAGGGTGGCGCTTCCGTAGTTGCGGCGACCCCGCGCGTCAATATCCGGGGCGCACTCGGATCCTCGGCGAAGCACTCAAATCGGTTCAGTCCGGACCGGAAACGGTCCCCCGGCCCCAGCGCGGCGCCGGCTGCGCAGGTTGTGGGTCGCTTGGCGCCGGCTCCACGGCTACGGGCACCGGACCGGCGACCACGGCCGGCTCCTCGTCTGCGCCGGCGAGTAGCGGTACGCCGCGGCTGCGCAAGACAAGCACCAGCACGGCTCCAGCGATGATGCCGCCGATATGGCAGGCCCAGGAAACCTGATCCTCGCCCCCCTGGGCGAACATGAAGATCTGGAACAGGATCCACAGGATCAGCGGGATGAAGGCCGGGATGCGCAACGGGATGCGCGCGAAGACCAGCACCCATACCTTCACCCGCGGATAAAGGATCAGATAGGCGGCGACCACACCGGCGATGGCGCCCGACGCGCCAATCAGCGGCACCGGCGAATCCCAGGCAACCAGACCCTGGAAGAAAGCGCCGGCGATGGCGCAAAGCAGGTAGAAGACGAGGTAGCGGACATGGCCGAGTGCATCCTCGACATTGTCGCCGAACACCCACAGGAACAGCATGTTGCCGCCGAGGTGGAAGATATCCGCGTGCAGGAAGGAATAGGTCAGATAGCTCAGGCTCTCCGGAATGACGACAAATTGCGGAGCGAGCTCGACGCTGTCATGCACAACCGACGGGATGAAACCGAGGCCCAGCACCGCGGCGTTGGCGAAATCCTCGCCGCCCAGTGTGGTGACAAAGTAGATCAGCACGTTGAGCGCGATCAGGCTGATCGTCACATATTGCAGCTTGATGTGCCGCAGCCGGTTGGTGTCGTAAAGCGGGATGAACATCGGGCCTCTCCCGCTTCCGGCGGATTCAGCGGTTCTTGCCGGGAACCCATAGCACGTCGGCATTTCCGTTGTCATTGACCGCGCGTGCGGCGACGAACAGAAAGTCCGAGACACGGTTGATGTATCTTATCGCCTCGCGGTTGACGTGCTCGTCCGGGTCTTGCGACAGCGCCACCATGATGCGCTCGGCGCGGCGGGCCACCGTGCGGGCGAGGTGAAGGGCAGCCGCTGCCGGCGTACCGCCGTTGAGCACGAAGGATTTGAGCGGCTCAAGGTCCTTGTTGAGGAGATCGATATCCTGTTCGATGCGGTCGGTCTGCGAGGCGATGATGCGCAACGGCTCGTAGTCGAGCGGCTTGCCATTATCGGGAACTGCCAGATCGGCGCCGAGGTCGAAAAGGTCGTTCTGGATGCGGCCGAGCATCGCATCGATCGCCGGATTTACTGCCGCGGTATGAATGCGGGCCATGCCGATGCAGGCATTGGCCTCGTCGACCGTGCCGTAGGCGTCGATGCGAAGGTCGGATTTCAGCCGCCGCTCGCCAGAGCCGAGGCCTGTGGTGCCATCGTCGCCAGTGCGGGTGTAGATCTTGTTGAGCTTGACCACGGGTTACCTCCCGGCTGGTGGCTGCTGCGTCACTTACGAGTGAAATACACCGCCAGCATGATCAGCACCAAGGCCACGAACTGCAACAGCACGCGCGTCTGCATCAGCTTGTTGGAGGTCATGCTGGAGCCGCCGCGCATCATGTTGATGAGGCCGCGGATCAGCACGATCACCACGGCGACCATGACGAGAACGGCGAGGATGTTGAAGACGGTTGCCATGGTGTGTTCCAGGTTGGATTGCGTTCAGGCGCGTTTGGCGAGCAGACGGTAGAGTACCGATGACGGCAGGATGCGTTTAAGGATCGCGCCGATCCTGGCCGGCACTGTTACCACATAATGCGGGTGTGGGCGCCGCGACAGAAGCGCATGGTGCAAGGCGGCATAAACCACCTCCGGCCCGGGCTTCAGCCGCGATGTGCTGCCGCCGGCCCGCAGCCGTTTGAGTTGCGCCGCATAGGCGAGGCGATGAACGGACTTCTCGTGATCGATATTCGCCAGGAACCACGCAAGGCTGTTGCTGGCGATCTTCGATTTCACCGGCCCGGGCTCGATCAGCGAAACATGGATTCCGCTGCCGAGGAGTTCTTGGTAGAGGGACAGCATCAGCCCTTCGATAGCGTGCTTCGATGCCGAGTAGGCGCCGCGAAAAGGCACCGGCGCCAGGCCGAGGATCGACGAGCAATGAACGAGACGACCATGGCCTTGGCGGCGCATCACCGGTACGACACGGCGAGTGAGGTCATGCCAGCCAAAGACATTGGCCTCGAACTGCTGCCGTAAAGCCTCGACCGGCAGGTCCTCGACGGCGCCGGGCTGTCCGTAGGCGCCATTGTTGAAGAGCGCATCGAGCCGGCCGCCGGTCCGTTCCAGCACCGACGCCACCAGCGCCTCGATCGATCCGGGCTCGGTGTAGTCCAGATAAAAGGCCTCGATGCCGTCGGCCTCGAGCGCAGCGATATCTTCAGGCTTTCGGGCCGTCGCGAACACCCGCCAGCCTTCCTTCTTAAGAGCATGGGCGCAATAGGCGCCTATACCGGAAGAGGCACCTGTGACAATGATGGTGCGCAACTCTTCACCGGGAGGAATGGTGGTTTGACCTAGGGTTGTCATTTACCGCAAACCCTTCCCATATTCGCGGCGTCGGGACAATCGAAGGGAACGCGGTTCTTGTTGCGGAAGATCGTAGCCCTCAAACGCGTCCTCTACGACGCGCTCGGCCATTTCAACACCGACGACGGCTGGGCAATGGCCAGCCATCTGGCGATCACCGCGCTGATGGCGCTTTTTCCTTTCCTGATCTTCGCCACGACGCTGGCGAGTTTTTTCGGCGCGCAGGCTTTCGCCGACACCGCCGTGCACCTTGTGTTCGACACATGGCCCGAGCAGATCGCCAAACCGATCGCGCGCGAGGTGCTCAACGTGCTTACCGTCCGGCGCAGTGACCTGTTGACCTACGGTATCGTGCTTGCCGGATATTTCGCCTCGAACGGCATCGAGGCGCTGCGCACCTCGCTCAACCGGGCCTATCGTGTCTCGGAAACGCGCGGCATCATCTATCGGCGGGTGCAGAGCATCATCTTCGTGCTGATCGCGACGGCCGGGTTTTTGGCCATCAGCGTGCTGCTGGTCTTCGCGCCATTGCTGGCACGGCTGGCCGAGTCGCATTTCGAATGGATAAAACCCTATATGGGCACGATCACGCTGTGGCGTTACGTCATCGCCTCTGTAGTCATCATCGGCGGCCTGTTCGCCGTGCATTTCTGGTTGCCGGCCGGCAAGCGCCGCCTCGTTTCGATCGTGCCTGGCATCATCTTCACGCTGGTCGGCTGGCTCATCGGGTCGACCATCTTCGCCGCCTATCTCGATCATTTCTCGTCCTATGTGACGACCTATGCCGGCCTCGCCTCGATCATGATCGCCGTCGTGTTCCTCTATATCGTCTCAGCGATCTTCATCCTCGGTGGCGAGCTCAACGCCGCGATCAGCCGCTATTTAGAGGCGCGTGCCCGCGTCGGCGGCTGAGCCGTCGCCAGCCCGACGCCGAGCGTCGCGATCGCCATGCCGGCGATCTGGAGCGGGCTCAAGTGCTCACCGAACAATGCCCAGGCGATGACCGCGGTGACAGCCGGGACGAGGTAAAACAGCGAGGCGACCTTCGACATTTCGCCGTCGCGGATCATCACCATCAACAGGAAGATGGCGCCGATCGACAGCACCAGCACGAGCCAGGCCATGGCGAAGATCAGTTCGCCGTTGACGAGGACCGTTCGGGTCTCGAAGGCGAGCGAGGCCAGAGCCATCACCGATGCGCCGCCGACATATTGCCAGAACGTGGCAGCCACCAGATCGCCGCCGGAAGCAAAGCGCTTCTGCCAGATGGTGCCGGCGCTCATGCCGAGTACCGAGACCAGCGAGGCGCCCAGTGTCTCGGCCGTCACGCCGCCGCCGAGCGCGCCGAGCTTCGGCCAGAGCACGATCACCACGCCGATCAACCCGAGGCCGAGACCGGCCCAGTGGCGCGGCAGGATGGCCTCGCCGAGAAGCCGGCCGGCGAGCACTGCCGTGATCAGCGGCTGCAGGCCGACGATCAGGGCTGAAAGTCCGGCGGGCATGCCCCGGTGGATTGCCCAGAACACGCCGCCGAGATAGATGCCATGCATCAGGATGCCGGCACCGGTCGCGTGCAGCGCCTCATCGCGGGTGGCGCGGCTCGAACCAAGTGCGGCCATCAAAGCGACAAGCAGGATTGCGGCCAGGACAAAGCGCGCGGCCAGGAACGTAAAGGGCTCCGCCCACGGCATGGCATAGCGCGCGCCGATGAAGCCGGTCGCCCACAGGACGACGAAAGAGGCGGGGATGAACCGCTTGAGGCTGTGCATTTCCGGAGGCCGCGATGAATTCGGGTGAGGGATCGACTGCGGCGACTGCTTAATGCCGTTCGGGCCGGCAAGCAAAACCAAACGGTTGATCCATAGAGTCATTTGAATTGAAGGAGCGCCGTTGATGGCCGCGAGCTCACCGGTCTAGTCTAGAGACCGACCAGCCGCTTGAGATCGGCGGGCGATGCGCCCGCCTTACGCTGGGCGGCAAGGCCGGTATTGCCAAGGCTCTTCGACAGTTTTCGTCCGTCCGGGCCGAGGATCAGGCGATGGTGAAAATAGGCCGGCTGCGGCAGGCCAAGCAGTTGCTGAAGCAGCCGCTGCACGCTGGCCGCGGAATAAAGGTCCTGGCCGCGCACGACATGGCTGACGCCCTGCAGCGCGTCGTCCATGGTGACGGCGAGGTGATAACTGGTCGGGATTTCGCGGCGCGCCACGACCACGTCGCCCCAATCCTGCGGATGGGCTTCGACACGACGCGTCGCGGAGAGCGTCTCGTCCGTGTATTCGGCCCATGACAGGTCCTTGCCGGCGCGCGCTATTGCAGCATCGACGTCCAGCCGCCAGGCAAATGGCACATTTTCGGCAACGCGCCGCTTGCGTTCGCTCGCCGTCAACGCCTTGTCGGCGGCGGGATAGAGCGGCACGCCGTCCGGGTCGCGCGGCCAGTCGCGGCCACGCTTCTCGCTGTCGGCGATGAAGGCGCGGATATCACTTCTGCTCATGAAGGCCGGGTAGACAAGTTCTTCCTTGATCAGCCGCTCGAGCATCGCCCGATATTCGGCAAAATGCTCGGACTGGCGGCGCACCGGTTCCTCCCAGCCAAGCCCCAGCCATTTCAGATCGCGAAAAATGCCTGCCTCGAATTCCGGCGTGCAGCGCGTCGTGTCGATATCCTCGATGCGCAGCAGCAGGCGTCCGCCCGCCGCCTTTGCCAATTTCTGATTGAGCAGCGCCGAATAGGCATGGCCGAGATGCAGTTCGCCGTTCGGGCTCGGCGCGAAGCGGAATGTCAGCAGTGTCATTGTCCGGCGGCAATCGGGTTGTGTGGCGCTTTCGCCAATTGCTACTTTGCGCCGGTGGCGTCGTGCGTCCAGAGGGACACGTGACGAAGCGTGCGGCACTTTTGATTTTGGAACAAGCAGACATGCAACGCATCGCCAGTCTCGACGACATTGCGCAAGGGCTGGATAGGCTATGCTTACTCGACCCACGCCTGGAAAAAGTGCGCGGCATGGCCGGCGAGGTGCCGCTCAGGCTGTCGGAGCCGGGGTTCAGGAGCCTTGCCTCGATCGTCGTTTCACAACAAGTGTCCCGCGCGAGCGCCGATGCCATCTTCGGCCGGCTGACGAGACTGCTCGATCCGCTGACGCCGCAGGCGATACTTGCCGCCGACGAGGCGATCTTTCGCGAGGCCGGGCTGTCGCGGCCCAAGCAGCGCGGCCTGGTTGCCGTCGCCCGGGCGGTGGCCGAGGGACTCGACCTCGATCACCTGTGCCGGCTCGATGCAAGCGAGGCGATCGCGGCCATGACCAAGGTGCCGGGCATCGGCTCGTGGACGGCTGAAGTCTACCTTTTGTTTGCCGCCGGACACCCAGATATCTTTCCGGCGCGCGACGTTGCATTGCAGAGCGCGGTCGGCCATGCACTCGGCATCGACCCGCGTCCGCCGGAGAAAATGCTGATCCGGCTTGCCGAATCATGGAGCCCGTGGCGCGGTGTCGCATCGCGGCTTTTCTGGGCTTATTATCGCGAATTGAAGGGCAGGGATGCCGCGCCTCCGGCCTGAATCCGCAAAAAAGCATTGAAATCATGCGTTTTTGAGACCCGGCATGATCGACAATCCGCTTCACATCCCTGTCATGTCGGGCTTACAGTATCCGCGTCGACCGGTTCTAGGGTGAAGGAGGTCAACGACGTGACGGTTGCCGTATCTCCGGATGGGCTTCCAGCGCTGGTGCTGAATGCGGATTACCGTCCGCTCAGCTATTACCCCCTGTCGCTCTGGTCCTGGCAGGATGCCATCAAGGCGGTGTTCCTCGAGAGGGTGAACATCGTCGCCGAATACGAACACGCCGTCTCTTCACCGACCTTTTCGATGAAGCTGCCGAGCGTCGTCAGCCTGAAGGCTTACGTGAAGCCGTCGAGGCATCCGGCGTTTACCCGTTTCAACGTCTTCCTGCGTGACCGTTTCCAATGCCAATATTGCGGCACGCCGGACGATCTGACGTTCGACCATGTCATTCCTCGCCATCGCGGCGGCGCCACGACCTGGGAGAATGTCGTCGCTGCCTGCTCGCCCTGCAATCTGAGGAAGGGCGGCATGATGCCGGCCCACGCCAAGATGTGGCCGCTGCAGAAGCCCTACCAGCCGACGGTGCATGATTTGCATAATAACGGCCGGCTGTTCCCGCCCAACCATCTACACGAAAGCTGGATGGATTATCTGTACTGGGATGTCGAACTCGAGCCATAGAGTTCGGCAGAAATCCGCCATACCGGTCGCCTGACGCAGCTTTCTGCGCTTCCGGTGCTCACGTACTTTAGTACGCTCCGCTCCGGTTCTCGAAAGCCACGTCATGCACTCCGGCCTGACGAATTTCTGGACGAACTCTGCGTTGTGCCGCTCAGTCGCGGGCGAAGGCGCTGCGGAAGGCTACGACTGCCAGGACAAAGCTGGCGATGGCGTTCCAGCCGGCCAGCGACAGGCCGAGGATGCGGAGCGCCGCCTTGTCGCAGGAGGGCGGGACGAATTTGTCGAGCGCATCGAGCACGCCCTTGCCGCCGGTGTCCACCGGCCCGGCGGCTGCAGTGCAATCGGTCGGGCCTGGCCACCACGCCCATTCGACGCCGGAGTGATAAACGCCGAGATAGACGCCGTAGAGCATCAGCAGGCCGCCAATAGCCAGCAGGCCACGGCTTACCCAGGCTGGCGCGTGAAGAGCCGACGCAAGCACCGCCAGCAGCATCAAGGGCACGCCGACGTAGTAAGGCGTGCGCTGCTCGAGGCAGAGCTTGCAGGGGATGTAGCCGCCGAGATACTGGAAGGCCAGCGCCGAGCCGACCGTGGCGGCCATGGCGACAGCGAGAAACAGGGCGGTGCGCAGCCGCTGGCGTCCGGTATCGGCATTCACGGTCGCTGTCATCGGACTCAGTCCATTCGGTTCGATGCCGTTCAGACGGCGTATTTGACGACGATATAGAGCAAAATCAGGGCAGCGGCGGCGGCGCCTGCAAGCTGGCCAAGGCGCTTTTCGATGAAGTGGCGGATCGGCTCGCCATAGCGGCGCAAGAGCCACGCGAGAAACAGGAAGCGAGCACCGCGCGCCACGATTGCCAGCACGATGAACAGCAGCAAGGGAACACCGATGACGCCCGACAGGATCGTCACAACCTTGATCGGCGGCAGATGGGCGAGGCCGGAGGTGACCAGCATCAGGATGATGAAGCCGACACCCGATGAGACGCGCATCGCTTCGAACTCGTCATATTTGCCATAAAATTCGAGGATCGGCCGCGCCACCGCATCATAGGCATAATGGCCGATGAACCAGCCGGCGATGCCGCCCAGCACCGAGGCGACGGTGGCGACCAGCGCGTAACGATAGGCGCGATCCGGCCGCGACAGCGCCATCGGCAGATAGAGGACGTCGGCCGGCACCAGGAACACCGAGCTCTCGACGAAGGCGATGAAGGCAAGCCACCATTCGGCCGATTTGCTCGCCGCCAGCGACAAGGTCCAGTCGTAAAGTCCGCGAAGCATCGGCACTCCTAATGCACGCCCAAACCAGAAGCGGTCTTGGGATCACGACATGTACAAACAAGACTTGGAAGCGCCCCGCATCAACCTCGTCGGACAAGGTGCGCTTCAATGACATGCGCCGCCTGTCTAGAAAGATTTTCCGCGCTGCACAATGGCAGCTGCTTCACGAAATCGAAAGGCTGAGGCTTGAGCGAGCCCAGATGTCGGGATTTGGCCAGTTGATTGACGAGCAAGCCATGGCGTCGAACACTTGCCTGCCTGAAGTGCGTCAAGGCAGTTTCCAATTACATCGTGGGTTTTCCGGCCGAACACGATCCGTGTTTAAATACCGGCGATTCCTGTCGCATCCTCTCTCCCTGCTTCGCCCTTTGCGCCGCCATGTCGTTGTCTGATTTCATTTATCGCGCCTTTGAGAAGCTCATCCGTCCGCTGGATATTCCACCCGCGCCGCTGCCTGCGAGCGGGCCGTTTGCGCTGCTCCTGCATTTTGCGCGGATGTTCCGCGGCACCCTTGCGGCCATTACCGTCCTGATGATGGCGGTCGAGGGGATCAACCTTGCGACGATTTGGGGGGCCTCGTTCGTCGTCGATGGGGTGAGCGCGAAGGGCGCGGCGGTTTTCCTGCAGGAGGACTGGCCGACGCTGGTCGTGCTCGGCGTGCTGGTTTTCCCCGTGCTGCCGTTGCTCATCTTCGTGGGCAATGCGCTGAACTCGCAGACGGTGGCCGTATGCATGCCGGCGGCGATGCAGTGGCAGGGCCACAAGGCGGTGGAACGTCAGGATCTTGCCTTCTTCCACGACCTCTTCGCAGGTCAGGTGGCGTCGCGCATTTCGCAAGTCGCATCCGCCGTGCAGCAGCAGATCGTCGTGGCCTTCTACAGAATACCGCTGTTTCTGGTGCAACTCGTCGGTTCGCTCGTTCTGCTTGGCGCGTTGTCCTGGCCGCTGGCGCTTCCGGTTTTCCTCTGGATCTCCGCCAACATCGCCATTGCGGTGGTGGCGGTACCCCAATATTCTAAGCGGTCGCGCCGCTCGGCGCGGGGGCGAAGCCTCGTGGTCGGCGCCATGACCGACCTCTACAGCAACATTCAGATGGTCAAGCTGTTTGCGGCGGAAGACAGCGAGGCGGGCGCGATGCGGACCGTGATGGAAAACGCCATCGAGACCCAGCAGCGCGAAAGGCGCATCTATCTGACGACCGATATGGGCGTCGTCCTGCTCAACGTTGCCCTCTTTCTCACCAACGTTGCCATAGGGCTCTGGGGATTTGTCGCCGGCTTCGTCACGGTTGGTCAGTTCGCCGCTTCGATCGCCATCGTGCAGCGGCTCAATGCCAACTCCCGTGCCTTCCTGCAGATGGGCCAGCAGATTTTCCAGGCGGTGGGCACGATCCGCGACGCAATGCTGGTCGTGACGACGCCGCCGACCATAAAAGACGCGCCGAACGCCAAGCCGCTCGACGTCACGGCCGGCGAAGTCGAGTTCAAGAACATCCAGTTCGAATACCGCGAGGGTCAACGGGTGATCGAAGACCTGTCGCTCACCGTGCGCGCCGGCGAGAAGGTCGGGCTCGTCGGCCTCTCCGGGGCCGGCAAGTCGACCCTTGTCAGCCTGCTCCTGAGGTTCTTCGAGCTGAAGGGCGGCGCGATCCTGATCGATGGGCAGGATCTCCGCAGCGTGACCCAGGCCAGCCTTCGGGAGAGCATCGGCGTCGTCACCCAGGACGTCTCACTGCTGAATCGCTCCGTCGGCGACAACATCCGTTATGGCCGGCCCGATGCCCCGCCGGAGGCGTTGGAGCGCGCCGCGATGCTGGCCGAGGCCGACGGCTTCATCGCCGATCTCAGAGATGGCGAAGGCCGCACCGGCTACGACGCTTTCGTCGGCGACCGCGGGGTAAAACTTTCCGGCGGCCAGCGTCAGCGCGTCGCGATCGCCCGGGTGTTGCTCAAGGACGCGCCAATCCTGGTTCTCGATGAGGCGACGTCCGCATTGGACAGCGAGGCCGAGGCGGCGGTCCAGGACAAGCTCGCTCTTCTGATGGAAGGCAAAACTGTGATCGCCATCGCCCATCGCCTGTCGACGATTGCCAGGATGGACCGGATCGTCGTCCTCGACAAAGGCCGCATCGTCGAGGAGGGAAAACCATCGGCGCTGCTGGAGCGCGACGGGCTCTATGCCCGACTGTGGAAGCTTCAGACCGGCGGCTATATTGCCGACGCCCTCGAGGAGATGTGAGCCGCCCTCGGTGATGATGTTTTGCTCATGGCCGGCTCGATACATTCTGCTTTCACTCCGGAAACCGGACTTGGCTGAACTCGTTTCCACCATAACGTTCGGAAGCCGATCCCAACTTCATCGATCATGAGCGAAGCCATAATCCCGAACTCCCGTGCCGCCATTCTCGAGCGGCGATCTGCCGGCGCGCTGACATGGTCCGGCCCCGCCCTGATGTTGTTCGCGCGGTCGGCTTTCGCTGTTGCCGCGCAGGGCCTGGTTGCGGCCGTGTACGCTGCGCACGGTTCGGCGACGCCCTGGCGCGACGCACGGGCTTGGCTGCCGGTATATGGCAGCTTGATCGACGCGGGCTGCCTTGGACTCCTTTGGTGCCTTGCGCGGCGCGAGGGCATCACGTTGCTCGATTTGGTCGGTTTCGATCGCAAACGCTTGGGGCGCGATCTGTTGTTGGGCGTTGCGCTCATCCTCCCGAGCCTCGTTTTCATCTACGCTGGGATCACCGCCAGCAGCCTGTTGGTCTATGGCAACCCTGACGCACCGCAAATATACGGACCTTTGCCGCTCTTGCCTGCGCTCTACGGGGTGCTGATCTTTCCGTTGGTCTGGGGCATTACGGAGCAGACCACCTATAACGGCTATCTTCTGCCGCGTTTCCAAGTCTTGTCGGGAAGCACGGGATTTGCCGTTGCCGTCGTAGCGTTTTCCTGGTCGTTTCAGCATGCGGTGATGCCGCTGACGTTCGACCCACACTTCATGCTCTACCGGCTCTTGGCACCCATCGCGCATTCGACATTCATCACCCTCGTGTACCTGCGCGTGCGCCGCATCCTGCCGCTGGCGACGGCGCATTGGCTCATGGATGGGGCGTCGGTATTCATCGGCATTCCGCTGTTGCGGTAGAAGGGTTCAAACGGGCTGAGATGCCCACTTTAGACCGAAGCCTCCGATCGACGAAATCGAAAGCCTGGGTTTGAGCTACATGGGGTCTCGGGAATTGGCCAGTTGACGAACAGGCCTCCAACCGTATAGTCCGCGCCCATCCAGGCCGCCCGGCCTGAGCCCCTATGGCGGAATTGGTAGACGCGCTCGACTCAAAATCGAGTTCCGCAAGGAGTGCTGGTTCGATCCCGGCTAGGGGCACCATTTCCTAAAATTCCCACGCCACTTCCTGTTAAATCCAATGGCGTGGGTGGGATCGTCCACGACGCTCTCGACGGCCACCGAATGGTTGCGTCTTGCCTGTTGCCGCAAGCTGCCCAAGCTTCCGCTGAACGGTGCGCGGACCAGCCCCAAGCGCAATCTGGCGTTCCTCACCGCACGCGATCAGGCGTGCCGCGGTCCCGCAAAAAGACGTTGCCGCAAAGTCGATCGCTGCCCGACGGACATGTTTCCTCCCGCGAACTACCCACCAGACCCGGCCCACAGATGCAACCTCGGGAGGTGAGATATGCGGTAACATTATGGCACGATGCGAAACAGCTTCGTCTTGGATCGTGCTGCGGGCCGGAGCCGCCGCCGTGCCTAGCGCAGGGCCGCCACGACGTCGGCGAAGTCGGCCCGCTTGCCATTGCCGGCGCGACGCAATTGCACCTCGACCGGCTTGCCGTCGGATTGGTCGCAGTAGACGATGGGTCCGGGCCGCACCCATTTGTCGCCCCACTCGGTCAGCGCGATAATGACCGTTTTGAATTCCAGCCCCTTCCGGGTCAGGACGTAGTCGGCCTGCTCGCCGGGGGCACCCGGGCGACGATCCATCAGGCCGGCCTCGACGAAATCCTCGAGGCGCTTGGCCAGGATGTTGGTGGCGATCCCCAGGCTCTTCTGGAATTGCGAAAAGCGCGTGCAGCCGCCGAATATCGCGTCGCGCAGGATCAACAGGCTCCAGCGCTCGCCGACCAGTTCCAGGGCGCGTGAGGCCGAGCAGTTTTGTTTTTCATAGAGACGACCAAGCATAGTGTGAACATACCCTATTGACTTGCATCATGCAAGTATGCATTGTGCTTGCATGATGCAAGCGACAGAGGTCGAGAGAGCGTCGCTCCACTTCATCGCCCGAGATTTCGGGTGTCCATCAACCAATCAGATCCAGACAGGAGATATGTTATGAAAAAGGAAGAAGATTACACGACGTCATTCGTCGTTAAGCAAAGCCCCGAAGAGGTTTTTGCCGCGGTTGTCAATCCGCGAGCCTGGTGGTCGGAAGATATAGATGGCGATACCAACAAGCTCGGTGCGATATTCTACTATCATTTCAAGGATATCCACCGCGGCACATTCAAGGTCACGGAGCTTGTGCCCGGCAAGAAGGTCGTCTGGCACGTCGTCCAGAACTACTTCAACTTCGTCAAGGATGCGACCGAGTGGACCGGCACGGACGTGGTCTTCGAGATCGCGCCGACCGATAAAGGGACCGAGCTGCGTTTCACCCATGTCGGGCTGAAGCCGAGCGAAGAATGCTACGACGTCTGCCATGACTCCTGGCGCTTCTATGTCGCGAGTCTTCGCGACCTGATTTCGACGGGCAAGGGGCAACCCAACAAGGGCGAAGAGAACGCCAACCCAACGGTCGTGCCGCAAAGTGAGGATACCCGCACTGCCGAGCGCAAGGCGGCAGGCGATGGCGCCGGGATGATCGTCATGACGACGGCAGCGGCGAAGCCCGGCATCGAAAGCAAGGTGCGGAATGCCCTGCGCGACGTGGCGGGGGCGGCCCGCAAGCAAAGCGGGTGCATCGACTATAGCGTCTTTCGCTCGGAGGCAGAGCCCCATGTTACCATCTGCGTCGAGCGCTGGGCATCGAAGCAGGAGCGCGACGCTTTTCTAAGCTCGGCGGACGCGAAGAATTTCGTTTCGGCCATAACCGGCGCCTTCCTGGAGCGGCCTTCGCCGATCTCTTACACGACGTTGGAAGTCGGGTCCTAGTTGCAAGGTTCGCCCGGCGACGGCGCCGGCTGCCCTGGAGCAATGCAACGGGGGAGACGGCGTCCAAGCGTGGGAACAGAAAACCATAGCCTACTTGCATGATGCAAGAACGAATGGCTTGCATTCATGCAAGAGGAGGAGAGATCGCCGTGCCGAAATCGATGGAAGTCACAAACAAAGCCGTTCTCGTGACCGGAGCCAACCGCGGCCTCGGCAAGGCGCTGGTCGAGGAAATATTGAGGCGGGGTGCCAAGCGCGTCTATGCCGGCGCGCGCAAACCGCTCGCCCACGCGGATCGGCGCGTCACGCCGCTGATCCTGGACGTGACCGATGCGGTGCAGATTGGGGCGGCTGTCGAGCGGATCGGGTCTCTCGATATCCTCATCAACAACGCCGGCATCGGGCTCTACGACGATCTTGGCGATCGTGCTGCGCTCGAGCGACACCTCGCCGTCAACCTGCTCGGCGTGCATGGCGTAACCCACGCATTCCTGCCGCTGCTCACGCATTCGCGCGGCGCCGTGGTCAACATCCTGTCGGAAGCGGCTCTCGTTCCGTTCCCGATTATTCCGTCTTACTCACTATCGAAGGCCGCCGCGTTTTCCATGACGCAATCGCTGCGTGCTCTCGCCGGCGCTCGTGGCGTGAGCGTTCATGCAGTCCTGTCCGGTCCCATAGACACCGACATGAGCAGAGACGCCGATATACCGAAGAGCTCCGCGGAGAGCGTCGCGAAAGGCATCCTGGACGGCATGGCGCGAGGGGAAGAGGAAATCTTCCCTGATCCAAAATCGGCATCCATGGCCGAGAGCTGGCGCGGAAGCGCGTTCAAAGCGCTCGAACGCCAGATGGCGGCTTTCGTCCAAGCCATGCCCGCCAAGCCATAGGCGACCGCCGCCATCGATGCGCTGCCAGCATTCGCAATTCAGCACGACACAGTGGAGCGGAACATCATGCTGTTGAACGCAACCTTCCCCGGTTTTCACCAGCGGATCACGATGACTTTCTCGGTCCCGTTGGCGAGTTCGACAGCTTCGGTGCCATCCGGTTTGCGGCTTTGGATTCTGGCGCTCTCGACAGCTTCAACGCCAACAACGTTGACTGCAAAGGCTTCATCGATTTCGGCGGCACAGACCAAGGTGTCCGGCGGCAGGTCCTTTACTTGATCCAACAACTCGCGAAGCTTCATGGTCGAATCTCCTTGGCGATAGCAGGAATGAGCAGCACGCTTTCGCCGCACATTCGGAACCATGTCCCTTGAGAAAGGTTCCCGATGAGGTGGAGATGCCGCAGAATGGGACCAGCGCGGCGATCCGCCCGTCGCGATGATGTGAACGCGCCGTGCGAAGCATCTGTCTCAAATCCCTGTCCCTAATGCTGCCGGCGCAATTCCTTGTTAATCATGCCGCCCATCGCTAGACCGACCGCCATCACCGCAAAAGTCGCCGCGATAGATCGCTTCGGCAGCACCGTCTCCCAACCTGGCGTCAACCGCTTCGGCACGAAGCCATAATCTGTTGCCGCGGCAATGGCCGCTGCCGCCAACGCATCGCGAAATATCAGAAGCGACGGACGCGGCGGCCTCGAGGCGAGCCATAGTTCGAAAAGGAATGCCCAGAAGATGGAGGAAGCGTGATGCGTGCCATAGCCGACGAGCGTGTGCGCCACGTCACCGCGCCGCACGGACGCGGCCTGTTCGCCGTAGAGCCAGTGGCTGGTCGCATTCGTGGGCTGCAGGGCGCCTTTGCCTTCCCGCCTTGCAAGCAGGGCCAGCGCAGCTGTCGTGGCGAAGCTGACGATCGTACCCGAAACGGCTGCGGACAATCCTGTCTGGATCAGACTTTTCACTTGGTCCTCCGTCGTTTCGCGGTCGGCTCCTTGGAACGCCTTTGTGAATTCGCGGCAGTGTCGTGATTGCCAAAACGGCAAAACGAGTCCGAAGTTCCGGGAACGGACTTTTGGTTGGACGTTATCCCAGGAGCGTCCTCTGGGATAACGCCTTTGAAGTCCGGCTGCCTTTCCTCGCAAGCTCGGATCGCAGCCCGGCCGCTATTTACATCGGCCCCGGCACCATCTTGGTCGGCTGCTCAGGCATCGGAAACGGATAGTTGTCGCATTTCACGTCCGGGTTCGTCGGGCTGAACATTCCGAGCGGGTTGTCCTTGAACAGCCAGGCGTGAAGGTCGTAGTGGTGGAACTCCTTGGGGATGAGCGGATAATGCCCCTCCATCGGCCCCTGGAATGTCTGGCCGAAGAGCTTCGGCGGCTCCTTTGTGTCCGGCGTCAAGGGCACGAGCCATTCCGCGCCGACCAGGCGCAATTCGCCGCCGACCGGCTCATAGATCAGCACATTGGGGCGCGTCGGATCCGCGGTCGGGCCGACAGTCGTGACGTTGACGAAATGGATGCCCATCGCGCCCTTCGGGTAGTCCATCGCCCCCTCTACCTTTTCGCCGCTGTAGAAGACGCATCCTACCGTCGATAGATAAAGCTCGCGAATGGCAACCTTGTAGTCTTCATACCTGGACAGCGATTTACGCAGGGCATCGATCTCGGCTTTGTCGGGTTCGGCCGCCCGAGGGGTGGCGGCGTTCAGACACGCGCCAATGAGACCTGCCAAGGTGAGGATACCGACACGCCTGAGGTAAGTTGTTTTCATCATGCATTCCTCCCAGATTTTTTTCTTCTGGCCGTGCAGGACCGAGGCGGCAGTGATGCTGGACGCGCGGCCGTAATTGATCGCCTCATCCCGGTTGGGACTGCGTCGATGCTAATCCTTTCCGCTGATCGGGAGAATTAACCCTGACGACCTAGGCCCGAGCGGGCCGACGGTGCGGAGACGGACGGCCGGGCCCGCTTTGGACCGATGCACTAGCGCCGGCGCAGCAGGCTCCTCATCCGGTTGCGCAGCAGGCGCGCCATGTTGCGGGTCTCGCGATAGAGGTGAAGCTGCGACGCGGCCTGGCGGGCGGGGCGGTCGGCATCCGGCGTCAGCCCGATCACCAGCGTGCCCATCGGCCTGTGTTCGCTCCACAGCCGGCTCATCACCGGATGGTCGGGCACCGCGCAGGAATCGGTCATCATGATGTTGGGGTCGTCGAGATGCTGCCTGGTCACCTCGATCATCAGCAGCGTGCCCGGCGAATAGGCGGCGAGCGTCTCGTCATAGGCGGTCTTCCAGGTGTAGGCGACGCCGGCCTCGACGAAGACGACCAGGCAGGCGATGGTGCGGCCGTCGAGCGTCAGCGAATGGATGCGGCAGAGATCCTGCTCGGCCAGCCGGTGCACCGCTTCGCGGGCGAAGGCGGCGCGGTAGCGGTCGATGGCCATGGCGGTGCGCTCGCGGCCTTTCCAGCCGGCGGCCTCCAGCGTCAGGAAATTCTCGATGGCATGGCGGATCTCGTCCGGCCCGCGCGCCACGACATGCTCCAGCCGGCCGAGGTCGGCAAGGCGGCGCTTCAGGCGGCGGAACTCGCGATAATGGTGGGCGCGCAGCGAAGCCTTCAGATACTCCTCGCCGTCGAGCTCGCTTTCGAGCACCGGGCGCTCGGCCTTGCCGGTGGTGACCAGCGTCAGGCCGCGCGTTTCGGCGACGCTGGCGAGCAGGCTGGCCACCGGGCCGTCCAGCCTTATGTCGGGCAGCACGAAGACCTTCGGCAGCTTGAGATGCGGCCGCGACAGCATCGAGAAGAAATCCTCGATGACGCCGATCGGATCGTCGCGATCGACCAGCGGCGTGCCGATCGGGCCGAACGGGCTCGACCAGGTGCGCATGACGGGAACGCCGAGCGGCACCATCGGCCGCTCGACCGAGAACGGCACCAGCAGGCGCAGCCGGTTGCGATACTGGTCACCGTCCCGGATGACGGCCAGCCGCACCTCGCGGTCCTCGAGCCTGGGCATGGCCGGCGCCAGGAAGCGCGGATTGAAGAAGACGTTGGACTCGATCGTGCGGGTACAGAGATAGTCGAGCTCCTCGACCAGGTCGAAGCCGGCGGAGGCCGGATAGATGGCAAGCTTGCGCTCGGGCCGGTTGTTGGCGAGGATCTCGACATGGGCGGGATCGGCTTCGCGGGCAAGCCCGGCAAGGCCGGACACCATGGCGCCGGCCGGGCCGCCGCTGGTTTCCTCGAGCAAGGGGACGGCAGCCATCAGGCGGCTCCTTTGGCGGGCACGAAAATGACCATGGCGATGCCGAGCTTGCGCCAGACCGTAAAGGACAGCGCGCCGGCCTCGAAGATCATGGCGAAGACGGTGGCCATCGCCGCGCCCCACAGACCGAAGAGCGGGATCAGCACGACGCTAAGCGCGATGTTGAAGGCCAGCGTCATGGCATAGACGGCGGCACAGATGTTCTGGTTGCCGCTCATGGTGAGCAGGCTTTCGCAAGGGCCGACGGCGGCCCGCGCGACGACGCCGAACACCAGCAGGAACAGCAGCGGATAGCCGGCGGAAAATTCCGGGCCGAACAGGGTCAGCATCGGCTCGCCCAGGGCCAGCACCAGCAGCGCCATCGCCAGCGACGGCCAGAAGGTCCACGACACGGTTTCGCGGGCGAAGGCGGCGAGCTTTTGCGGCTCGCCATGGGTGAACTGCGCATAGCGCTGGGCGACGCCGGCCTTGACCGCGAAATAGACGAAATGCACCAGCGCCAGCGTCTTGACGGTGGCGAAATAGACGGCGACGTCGTTGGGATCGAGATAGGCGCCGACCATCAGCACGTCGGCATTGGTGAGCAGGAAGAAGAAGCTCTCGACCAGGAAGATCGGCAGCGAGACGATGAACCATTGGCCGAAATGCAGCTTCATCGGCCCGGCCGGAATTCTTTTGTCGATGCGCGAGGTGACGCCGACGAGCTGACCGAGCGTGGTGGCGTAGGTGGCGGCGATCGCGGCGAAGATCGCCGTTCTGGCGTCGGGCGCGTAGCCCGCCAGCAGCATCAGCGCCATGAACGCCAGGATCAGCAGCGGCCGCACCAGGAATGTCGGCGACAGCGCAAACAGCGCCCAGGAATTGGCCCGCGCCAGCCCTTGCAGCAGGTCGGACATGGCGATCATCGGCAGGCAGATGATGCCGAGGATGAACGGCACGACATAATAGTTCTCGATAAAGGGCGACAGTAGCCAGACGCCGAGCGCGCCGAGGCCGGCGATCACCGTTGAAGCAACCAGCACGAACAGCCGGCTGGCCCGCACGATGCCGCGCAATTCGGCCAGCATGCCGCGCTCGCGATATTCGGGAATGAAGCGGATGATCGAGGTGTGGAAGCCGAGGCAGGCGAGATTGCCGACGATGACCATCGTCACCCAGACGAGGACGAAAATGCCGTATTCGAACGACCCCATCCAGCGCGCCATCAAAACCTGGCTGACGAAGGCTATGACGGCGCTGACGATGCGGACCGAAAAGGCGATCAGCGACATGCGGCCGGCCTCGCCGCGCGCGCCGGCGCTGAACAGCACGGCATCGATCAGGCCAAGCAGCGGCCTTATGCGCAGCGCAAGGCGCTGCGGCAGGAACCGCCCGGCTGTCGTCGCCGCGGAAAAGCGCACCCCGATACTCTCCGTTTTCCGCCAATTTACAGGGTGTTGGTGTAGCGGAGACACATTAAGAAACGGTTGGGTGGGCTTTCCTTCGCCCCGTCTCGGGGAGAAGGCGCCGGCAGGCGGATGAGGGGCGGGTGCGCTGCTTCATATTCATCATTCGCGCAACCCTTCACCCTGCTCGGTAGTGTCTCAGTTTGAAATACGCGGAAACGCCTATCTCGTTTGCCCCATATGCCAAAACGCCTATATGCTTAGCGGAACGCATGGCAGCAACAATGGTCTACACTGTCATCTGGTATGGAAGGCAGGGCATCGTCGACAAGGTGATCTTCGACGAGGAGAAGACCGCGAAAGATCATGCAACCTCCATGTTCCAAACCCGAAAGGGTGACGATGGAATCGTGTCCGTTGAAGTTCGTAAGGACAACGGCGCTGTCGTCTTTAGCCATGCGGAGAACTAGGAATGCCAACCGGACCTAAAGGCCAGGAAGGATGTTCTGCCACCACTTACCAGCTCACAAACAAGCTCATCAAGATCGGTGCCGAGGTTATCAGCCATGGGTGTTATGTCGCCTTCCAGATGCGGAGGTCGCTATCCCGAGGCAACTCTTCCCCGACATCCTGCGGCTGATCGCGGAACTCCGGCCATCGCCCTATCCATCACCGGCGTGACCGGCCCGGTTGTCATGCGTTTCAGCAAAACCAGGGGAGAACTATGCCTTGAAGAAAGCGAAATCGACATCCTCGGCCAGCAGCGGGCAGACATCACGACTTTGGCCGATCACCAACGCCATTTTTGCCGGGTCTGGTCTTGCAACTGGTGCCAGTTTGCGCAAACCTCAGTCTCAACAGACCGGTAATCCGGTGGATGCCTGATTACCTGAATCTGGGAGGGGCGAAGTGTTAGGCGAGCCCATTACCGTTCTGATGGTCAATGAGTATCCTGACTACATTGATGCACAAGTGTGGGCTGCTGAGCTGAAAACCCGTGTGCCGCAGCTGGAGTTCAGGCTTTGGCCAGACGCCGGGAACAAAAGTGACATAGATATTGTGCTGATCGACAAGGGCGCCAGTCCTGGCTTTTTTGATGCCATGACGGGGCTAAGCGCCGTCGTCTATTTGGGAGCTGGTGTCGAGGGTATTGATCTTCAGAGCTTTCCCAAGAGTGTTCCGCTCATCAGGCTCGCAACGCGTGAGCAGGCTTCGGAAGTGGTGCAGTACATCGTCCTTCGCGTTCTCTGCCAGCAACGGCATGTTGCGGATTACATTAGTCTACAAGCCCGCAAGTTGTGGAATCCGATCGCGCCGCGGAAGATCTCCGAGACAAGAATAGTTGTGCTGGGTGCGGGCCGGATCGGTGGCTGGGCCGCAAAGCTGTTTGCGGACTTGGGCTACGACACAGCAGTCTGGTCTCGTCATCAAAAGACGCTTCCTGGTATACACAGTTACTTTGGCCGTGCCCAGCTTGCGGACGCACTCACAAGTCGGGACTACGTTATCTGTTCACTTCCCCTGACTGGTGACACTCGTGGGATACTGAACTCGAGTGCCTTTGGAAAAATGAAGCGAGGTGCCTACCTTGTGAATGTCGGCAGGGGCGCGCATGTCAACGAAGCCGACCTGATCCGCGCTCTCGACGAAGGTCAGCTTTCTGGTGCTTGTCTTGACGTGTTTGAGCGTGAACCGCTGGAGGCTTCATCGCCGTTGTGGACTCATCCCAAGGTGACCGTCACACCTCATGTCGCGAGCTTCTGGGTGGATTCTGGAATCGACCAGGCCGCAGATCTCTGCGGTCAAGTCGCAAGAGGAGAGCCTCTGTCCAACAAGATCGACCTCGAACGGGGTTATTGAATCGAAGTAGTGTCTTTACCCACTTTAGCAAGTTCCGATCTTCATGAAGCGCGGACATCAGCGCGTGCGTCACCCGGCTATTAGATTTCAAACTGAAACACCACCGACGGTCGAGATACAGAAAATTCGAAATGCGTATTTTGGTGTCGGCGGGACAGCGCCCCCTGTGGCCTGCCGGCCATCTCCCCCTCAAATGGGGAGATCGACTAGTCGCCAACGCCTCTGCTGCCCCTCATCGCCCTTTCGGGCACCTTCTCCCCGTATGACGGGAGAAGGAAAGTAGGCGCTTACGCAAACGCCCCATGGCAATGCTTGTATTTCTTGCCCGAACCACAGGGGCAAGCCTCGTTGCGGCCGACCTTGCCCCAGGTCGCCGGGTTCTTCGGGTCGCGGTCTTCGGGGGCGACGATGGCGTTGGTCTCCTGGCGGACCAGCACGGCCGTCTCGCCGCCTTCGAAATCGTCTTCGCCGGTGAAGCCGTCGATGTGGCTGCCGAACATGTCGGGCGCCTCGGGCGGCGGCGCATCGGCCGCCTGGCGGACCAGCTCGACGCGCATCAATTGCGCGGTGACGGCCTGGCGCAGATTGCCCAGCATCGCCTGGAACAGCTCGAACGCTTCGCCCTTGTACTCCTGCAGCGGATCGCGCTGCGCATAGCCGCGGAAGCCGACGACCGAGCGCAGATGGTCGAGATTGACGATGTGCTCGCGCCACAGATGGTCGAGCGTCTGCAGCACCACCGAGCGCTCGACATAGGTCATCACGTCGGGGCCGAAGCGCTCGGCGCGTTCCTTGGCGGCGGCCTCGGCGGCCTGGCTGACGCGCTCGCGGATGTCGTCCTCGGCGATGCCTTCTTCCTTGACCCAGTTCTCGACCGGCAGATCGAGATTGAGGAATTCGGCGATCTCGGCCTTGAGGCCGGCGACGTTCCACTGCTCGGCATAGGCGTTTTCGGGAATGTTCTTGGCGACGATCTCCTCGATGACGCCTTCGCGCATCTCGGTGATGGTCTCGGACAGGCCTTCGCCGTCCATCAGCTCGATGCGCTGTTCGAACACCACCTTGCGCTGGTCGTTGGAGACGTCGTCGTATTTCAAGAGGTTCTTGCGGATGTCGAAGTTGCGCGCCTCGACCTTCTTCTGCGCCTTTTCCAGCGCCTTGTTGATCCAGGGGTGGATGATCGCCTCGTCTTCTTTGAGGCCGAGCTTCTGCAGCATGCCGTCCATGCGCTCGGAACCGAAGATGCGCATCAAATCGTCCTGCAGCGACAGGAAGAATTTCGAGCGGCCCGGATCGCCCTGGCGGCCCGAGCGGCCGCGCAACTGGTTGTCGATGCGGCGCGATTCATGGCGTTCGGTGGCCAGCACGTAGAGGCCGCCGGCGGCGAGCGCCTTTTCCTTCAGCCGGGCGATGTCGTCGCGGATTTCCTTTTCCCTGGCCTCGCGCTCGGGGCCGGCCGGCATGTCGCCAAGCTCCTCGGCGATGCGCATGTCGGCATTGCCGCCGAGCTGGATGTCGGTGCCGCGGCCGGCCATATTGGTGGCGATGGTGATGGCGCCGGGCTTGCCGGCCTGGGCGACGATCGCCGCCTCGCGCTCGTGGTGGCGGGCGTTCAGCACCTCGAAATCCTTGAAACCTTCCTTGCGCAGGCGTTCGGCCAGCTGCTCGGACTTCTCGATGGAAGTCGTGCCGACCAGCGTCGGCTGGCCCTTGGCGCGGGCTTCCTTGATCTCCTTGACGATCGCCTTGTATTTCTCCTCGACCGTCCGGTAGACCTCGTCGTCTTCGTCAATGCGGATGACCGGCAGGTTGGTCGGGATCTCGGTGACGTCGAGATTGTAGATGTTGGCGAATTCCTCGGCCTCGGTCAGCGCCGTGCCGGTCATGCCGGCGAGCTTCTTGTAGAGGCGGAAATAGTTCTGGAAGGTGACCGAGGCGAGCGTCTGGTTCTCCGGCTGGATCGCCACATGCTCCTTGGCTTCGAGCGCCTGGTGCAGGCCCTCCGAATAGCGGCGGCCGGGCATCATGCGGCCGGTGAACTCGTCGATGATGACGATCTCGCCGTTGCGCACGATATAGTCCTTGTCCCGCTGGAACAGCCGGTGCGCCTTCAGCGCGTTGTTGACGTGGTGGACGATGGCGACGTTCTCGACGTCGTAGAGCGACTCGCCCTTGAGCAGGCCGGCATCGCGCAGCATGTTCTCCAGCTTCTCGGTGCCTTCCTCGGTGAAGATCGAGGTCTTCTGCTTCTCGTCGATCTCGTAGTCCTGCGGCTGCAGCTGGATGATGAAGGTGTCGATGGTGTTGTACATTTCCGAACGGTCCTCGAGCGGACCGGAAATGATCAGCGGCGTGCGGGCTTCGTCGACCAGGATGGAATCGACCTCGTCGACGATGGCGTAGCTGTGGCCGCGCTGCACCATCTGGGCGCGCTCGTATTTCATGTTGTCGCGCAGATAGTCGAAGCCGAGCTCGTTGTTGGTGGCGTAGGTAACGTCGGCGGCGTAGGCGACGCGGCGCTCCTCGTCGGACAGGCCGTGGACGATGACGCCGACCTTAAGGCCGAGGAATTTGTAGACGCGGCCCATCCATTCGGAGTCGCGCGTGGCCAGATAGTCATTGACGGTGACGACATGGACGCCATTGCCGGCGAGCGCGTTGAGGTAGACCGGCAGCGTCGCCACCAGCGTCTTGCCTTCGCCGGTGCGCATCTCGGCGATGCCGCCATTGTGCAGCACCATGCCGCCGATCAGCTGCACGTCGAACGGCCGCATGCCGAGCACGCGGCGGGCGGCCTCACGCACGGTGGCGAAGGCCGGCACCAGGAGGTCGTCGAGGCTGGCGCCGTTGGCGATGTCCTGGCGGAATTTGTCGGTGCGGGCCTGAAGCTCGGCGTCGGAAAGCGCCCGCATCTCGTTTTCCATGGCATTGATCGCCTCGACGCGCGGCCGGGTCGATTTGACCCGACGATCGTTGGAGGAGCCGAAAACCTTACGGGCGAGACCGCCGAGACTGACCATCCAATGGCCCTTTCGATAGCATTCCAAGTCACTGCGACAGGCGCCGGCTGGCCCCATCAACTCCACGTGAACGCGGACAAACGCAAAAAGCGCCCGGAAAACGGTTCTGGACGCAAAGTCGTTGGACAGATAAGAGGGGGCTCATTCGATGTCAACGCCGCGCTCGCCCTGTCGACCGCGCCAAATTCCGCCACAATCTTGCTGGTCTGGAAGCCATTCCGCTCTAGCTACCCCGCTTTGGAGATAATCGTAATGTCAGTATTGTTCCGCCGCGCGTCGCTCGCCAGCCTTGGTCTGGCATTCGGGCTATCGGCCCTCTCGCTGTCGCCGCTGATGGCACAGGAGGCCGCCCCTGCCCAGCCGGCAGCACCCGCTCCGGCGGCCAAGCCGGTCGATCCGAACGCCGTGGTCGCCACCATCAACGGCCAGACGCTGACCGAGGCAGACCTTGGGCTTGCCGAGGGCGAGCTGTCACAGCAGTTCGCGCAGCTTCCGCCCGAGCAGCGCCGCGCCGCGGCGCTGTCGGCGGCGATCGAAATCCGCGTGATGGCGGCTCAGGCGGTGACCACCGGCCTCGACAAGGATCCCGACTTCCAGCGCCGCATGGCCTTCCTGCAGCAGCGCGCGCTGCATGGCGAAATGGTCGAGAAGGGCGTCGTCGACAAGGTTACCGATGCCGAGGTCCGCGCCCGCTACGACCAGGAAATCGCCAACACGCCGCCCACCAATGAGGTGCACGCCCGTCACATCCTCGTGAAGACGAAGGAAGAGGCAGACGCCATCATCAAGCAGCTCGACGGCGGCGCCGATTTCCAGAAGCTTGCCAACGAGCACACCAGCGATCCGAGCGGCAAGACCAGCGGCGGCGATCTCGGCTGGTTCGGACCTGGCCAGATGGTGCCGGAATTCGACAAGGCGGTGTTTGCACTGGCGGTCGGCAAATATACCGACCAGCCGGTGCAGTCACAGTTCGGCTGGCATGTCATCAAGGTCGAGGACAAGCGCACCAAGCAGCCGCCGGCCTTCGACCAGGTCAAGGACCAGGCGCGCCAGGCGGTCATCCGCGACAAGTATTTCGCGCTGGTCAAGTCGCTGCGCGCCAACGCCAAGGTCGACATCCCCGATGCGAACCTGAAGAAGACGGTCGACGCGCTGGAAAGCGCCAAATAGGCCAGATTGGGCTACGACAGGGCGCGCTGCCGCCCTGTCGCTTCTATTTGGTAGGGCGAGCGATGATGCGTCGACGTCGCCGCCGGACCGCCGTGGCGTCGCCGGCATCGTCAGCGACGATGCCTTTCAAGACATAGCCGACCGCCCTGCGCAGCGTCGCTTCGTCCTCGTCCAGGCGGTTCGTCAGAAGATGCGTCCAGGCGAACGAGGCAATCAGGTCGGCGACGACAGTGGCATCGACGTCGGCAGCTATTTCTCCCCTTGCCCTGGCGCGTTCGACCATCTGGCCGGTATGGACACGACGCCCTCTTGCGTATTCGGCAAGGGCGGCGGCCGCGTTTTCATCCGACTGCGCTTCGGCAATCAGCGATCGGAACACGCTGCCCGACGACGTGTCGCGCCAATGCGCGAACAAGCTCTTCAGGAAGCCGACGAGATCCTCCGCAAGGCTCCCGGTATCGGGATTGTCGACCCGCTTTTGCCGCTGGTAAACGTCGAGCAGCAAGGCGGCCTTGCTTGGCCACCAGCGATAGATCGTCGGTTTTCCGGCGCGTGCGCGGCGCGCCACCGCCTCGATCGAGAAGCCGGAATAGCCGGCTTCGACCAGTACCGCCTCGGCGGCATCGAGAATGGCATCGGCGCTTTCCGGGCTGCGCCGTGCGCCAGCCGACTTGCGCCCGGGATCGGTGATTTCGCCCATCTCTTCTTCCTTACCCGTGAGTTCAGCAGCCATCATATACAACTCTTGACGAAACGGAACGATCCGTTTTATATGTAACGGAACGTTCCGTAACGATGAGGAGAACGCCAATGACCTCGACCGCCGCCACGCGTTTTTCGCGCCTGCGCTTCGCCCTGCTGGTGCTGCTCGGCGTGTATCCGCTGATCACTGCCATTTTGTACGTGGTTTTTCCGCTGACGCAGGAATGGCAAATCTGGCAGCGCACGCTGGTCATCGCGCCGCTGATGGTCTCGATCATGATCTGGGGGCTGATTCCGGGCGTGCAGCGGGCGTTTCGCGGGTTCATCAACCCAGCGGTCCGCTGATGTTCATTCCAGCGCTTGCGACGTTTCCGAGGCAATGCGCCACGCGCCATCGGCCAGCACGAGTTCCAGCGTCACCCGCGCCTTGCCGGTCAGCCGCTGCGCCGATTTGTCTTTCGGCACATAGTCGTAGCGCATGGCGAAAACCACGTCGGCACGGTCCTGGCCGTGCGGCGTCACCTCAAGGCTGCCGGGTTCGAGACCGAACGACCACGATGCCCATTGCGCGAACCAGTCGGTCTTGACCTTGACGATCGCCTCGCTGTCGTAGCGCGTGCCGTAGATGGTGGCCGACGAACCGTAAAGCCGCTTGACGGTTTCGCGCATTCTCCTGGCATCAGGCGCCAGATAGTTTTCGCGCAAGAATTTTTCGATGGCGCTCTTGTCGCCGACGGAGCGTTCGAGCGCAGCCACCTGCGACGCGGGAGCCGGGCTGACGGCCGGTTTCGGTTGCTGGGCAGTGTCTGCGCCCGGAACGAATTCGAAACGCTCGAGCAGCGACCCCTGCTCCCAGGGACGCTGCGCCTCGCGCGTTGCAGAAACGACGTCGCGGCGCACCGCGATCATCATGTCGTTGATGCTCTGTCCGGGCTCGGCCATATGCCGCAAAAGTGCCGCCGCAAAGGGCGAGTTGCGCCCCGTCCCGTCCATTGCGACAGCGCCGGGCGCCGTCGAGAAGGCGATGAACGAGCCGCGCGTCGATTCGAACTGGGCGAGGCCGGCGAGAGCCGTCGCCGAGCGCGTCGTGGCGCTGCGGCTGAGGCTTCGGGCAAACGGGTTGTTGCGGCAGGCATCGAGAAAGACCAGGCTGACTTTGGTCTGCTGCTCCATGATGTCGAGGACCTCGTCGATCGGCACCGCCTCGAGCTGCAGCTTGACCGGCATGTCCAGCCTGGCGTCGACCGGCACGATGAAGTTGCGCCCGTCGACTTGCAGGCCATGGCCGGCATAGTAGAACAGCCCGGCACCGGCGCCTTGCAGCGCATCGGAGAATTCGCCGATCTTGCGTTCGAGCTCGCGCTTGCCGAGATCGTTGCCTTCGATCACCTCGAAACCGACGGCGCGCAGCTTGTCGGCGATGTCGAGCGCATCGTTGACGGGATTGGCCAGCGTGCCGGCTTCGGCGTAGCTGCCGTTGCCGACCACAAGCGCCACGCGCCGCGCCGTCTGCGCATCGGCGCGCAGCAGCAGAAAGCCCAGAAACGCCAGTGCCAAGACCACAAGCCTGCCCATGGGGCAGGATCATAGTGCTATCGGTCGCAGCGACGCCAACAAATTTGCAACAGCCTGCTTGCGGCCGCGGCAGGTGTCAGGCTTCCGGCACCCGTAACGGCTGTGAAACGCCTTGCGCCGGCGCATGCTATCGGGCAAACCGGCGTTCCTTTCGCGATTTTTCCCGCCCGGGGTCTTCCATGTCCACACAGGTTTCGCCGCTCGCGCCGAAGAAATATGCCAAGATGCCGGCCATCGAGGGTGTGCGCATCGCCACCGCCGAGGCCGGCATAAAATACAAGAACCGCACCGACCTGCTGGCCATGGTGTTCGACGCCGGCACCACCGTCGCCGGCGTGTTCACCAGGTCGAAATGCCCGTCGGCGCCGGTCGACTTCTGCCGGCAGAACCTCACGGCGGGCAAGGCGCGCGTGCTGGTCGTCAATTCCGGCAACGCCAATGCCTTTACCGGCCAGAAGGGCCGCGCCTCGACCGCACTCACGGGCGAGGTGGCGGCGAAGGCGGCCGACTGCACAGCGGGCGAGGTGTTCCTGGCCTCGACCGGCGTGATCGGCGAACCGCTCGACGCCGGCAAGTTCAGCCATCTGCTGGCCGGTCTGGTCAAGGACGGCAAGCCGGAATTGTGGACCGAAGCCGCCAAGGCGATCATGACCACCGACACCTATCCCAAACTGGCGACCGCGACGGTCAAGCTCGGCGATGCCGACGTCACCATCAACGGTATCGCCAAGGGCGCCGGGATGATCGCGCCCGACATGGCGACGATGCTTTCCTTCATCGCCACCGATGCGCCGATCGCAGCACCCGTGCTGCAGGACCTCCTGTCGCGCGGTACGGCCAAGACCTTCAACGCGGTTACCGTCGATAGTGACACCTCGACCAGCGACACGCTGCTGATGTTCGCCACGGGTGCTGCCGCCAGGCGCGGCGCGCCGGCAATTTCCGACCCCAAGGATGCGCGCCTCGGCGCCTTCCGCCGTGCCCTCGGCAAGGTGCTGAAATCGCTGGCACTGCAGGTGGTGCGCGACGGCGAGGGCGCCCGCAAGCAGGTCGAGGTCACCGTCACCGGGGCCAAATCGGCCCGCTCGGCCAAGCGCATCGCGCTGTCGATCGCCAATTCGCCGCTGGTCAAGACGGCAGTCGCCGGCGAGGACGCCAATTGGGGCCGCGTCGTCATGGCCGTCGGCAAGGCCGGCGAACCGGCCGACCGCGACCTTCTGTCGATCTGGTTCGGCGACAACCGCCTGGCCTATCAGGGCGAGCGCGACGCCGCCTATTCCGAGGAGGCGACTTCGGCGTATATGAAGCGCGACGAGATCCGCATCCGCGCCGATATCGGCATCGGCCGCGGCAAGGCGACGGTGTGGACCTGCGATCTCACCAAGGAATATGTCGCCATAAACGGCGATTATCGGAGCTGATGGCGTTGGCTTCCAGACATCCGGCAAGCGTGTTGGCGATCGTGCGCCGCTATGAGGCGGCCGGCTTTCGCGCCTGGCCGGCGGCCGCCGTCCATTATGACGGCACCTGGGTGGTTCGGCTGACGGCCGGCCACCCGGCCAAGCGGCTGAACTCGGTCAATCCGCTCGATCCGGGCGACATCCAGCACATTGCCGAGCGCATCGGCCGTGCCAGCCGCCGCTTCGACGCCTATGGCAGGCCGCTGACCTTTCGCATCTCGCCGCTGTCGGGGCCGGATCTTTCGAAGTACCTCGACGGCGAAGGCTGGAGCATATTCGCGGAGTCGCTGGTCATGCGGCTGCCGCTGGCGGACGCCGCGCTCGACGACGCCATGGACCAGATTCCGTTGAAGGACATCAGCCGTTTCATCGGCGCGGCGCTCAAGGTGAGCGGCTCGGATGTGTCGCTGCGGCCGGGCCTGTCGGAGATCATCGGCGCCATCCAGCCGGAGGCCGGGCTGTTTGCGCTGGAGGCCGGCAGCGAACCGCTGGCAACGTTGATCTGCGTGCATGACGGCGACCTTGCCGGCCTGTTCGAGATCGCCACCGACAGGTCGGTGCGCAACCAGGGCCATGGCCGCCATCTCATCCGGTCGGCGCTGAAATGGGCGCGGCTGCGCGGGGCGCGGGAAGCCTGGCTGCAGGTCGAGGCGGACAACGCGCCGGCGCTGGCGCTCTACCGTTCGCTCGGATTCGACGAAGTCTATCGCTATCGCTATCGCCGGCCACCCGGCGCATGAGCGGCTTGGATACGATCGGCAAACGCCTGCTCCTGGTCGCGGCCTGCGCGCTGGTCGATGCCGACGGGCGGGTGCTTTTGGCGCAGCGGCCCGAAGGCAAGCAACTCGCCGGCCTGTGGGAGTTTCCGGGCGGCAAGGTCGAGCCCGGTGAGACGCCGGAACAATGCCTGATCCGCGAATTGTACGAGGAGATCGGCATCGAAACCGACATCCCTTGCCTGGCGCCACTCACCTTCGCCAGCCATTCCTACGATGATTTTCACCTGCTGATGCCGCTATTCGTCTGCCGTCGATTCCGCGGCATTGCCCAGCCGAAGGAAGGCCAGGTGCTGAAATGGGTGCGGCCGCGCCAGATGCGCGATTTTCCAATGCCGCCGGCCGATGCCCCGCTGATCCAGTTCCTCATCGATCTGCTGTAACGGCCGACCTGCCGTAAATCGGGCAGCGCCGCAACGCGCTGGCAGCAGCGTTAATGAAAGATTTATCTGACCGTGAAAAATTGACGCTAGGCGGTTACGCCGATTCCACCGCTGGGGAGCGATTTGCATGAGCCTTGAAAAGGACTGGGACTCGCCTTGGCCCGACCGCCTTCCTGGCGCCGCCAATGCCGGCATGGGAATATTGCGCATCGCCCTCTTGTTCGGCTCGGCCGCGGTGGCTCTGGCCTTGATCGCGACGCCCTACCTCGACAGCCGGACCCGCTCGCAGTTTGCCCGCGACGGGCTTGATACGATGAGCACCGGCTCGATCGGCCAGCGCGACAGCTATACGCTACGCAAGAGCGTGCTGCAGCCGCTGCCCAGTTCGGTCTGCGTTATACGGGCCGATGGCAGAAGCAGCGGCGACTGCTGACTCCTCAACAGATCTCCAGGATTCGGCTGTTTCCTAGGGCCAAAACCCAATCAGCCCCTTGAAGGGAGGGCGCTTTCCTGATTCACCAGCGGGTGTGGATCAGGAAGAGCAGTATGGCTTTGTTTTGGCTATCGGACGAAGCATGGGCAACGATCGAGCCGCACTTGCCCAAGAACCAGCGTGGTGCGCGTCGCGTGGACGATCGTCGGGTGATTTCGGGTATCCTGCACGTGCTGAAGGTGGGTTGCCGCTGGTGTGATTGTCCTGCCGATTATGGTCCCTCGACCACGGTTTACAATCGCTTCAACCGCTGGTCGCGACGAGGCTTCTGGCTGAAGATGCTTGATGCGCTGGTTCAGGCCGGCGCAGTGACGAAAAGCACCGCGATCGACAGCACCTACGTCAAAGCCCAGCGGGCGGCATTCGGCGCAAAAGGGGGCGCCAAGCGCAGGCCATCGGCCGTTCGCGCGGCGGTTGGACAACTAAGGTCCATGCACTCACAGACGTCGTCGGCCGCCCCTACGCGTTGATGTTGACGGCAGAAAACGTCAGCGACGTGAAGGCAGCGCCAGCCCTACTCGAACGCGCTGGCCCGATGCGCTACCTATTGGGCGACAAGGGCCACGATGCGGATCGACTGCGCCGTTCACTGCGCGAGGGAAAGACTACGCCGGCAATCCCGGGACGGCGCAATCGAAAGAGAGCAATCCGTTACGACCAAGAGCGATACCGTGGACGACACTTGATCGAGAACGCCTTCTGCCGCCTCAAGGATTTCCGCCGCATCGCCACCCGCTACGACAAACTCGCCACCAACTTCCTGTCTGGGGTGGCATTGGCTACCATGATCTCGTTCTGGCTTTGAGAGGCGACGAAATGCTCAATCCGGCGATGAACAACACAAAATGGGATGAGCTTCGGCTAGAAATGTACGCGCTCACGCCGCCACCATCTTGGAGCACGCTTTCCACAAACGGCTACCACTCACAGCCCGACCGCGAGTGGTTCTACCACTTCAGGGAGGGCGGATACGAATCCATCCTTCACTTAGACATTCAGGTCGAAACGCCCGCCCAGCGAGAACTTGTCCGCTCGGCTCTCAAGAAGGTGCATGTGCCCGGCGAGGAAATGCCTGACGGCTTTCGCGTGTTCGGTTATCTTCAGGATGGTCAGGCCGCCGAGTTTATATGAGGTCTTCGTTGCTGACCTGATCGAGTCTGGACCCTAGAATGCAGCTGGTTCCTAGAATGCAGCTGGTTCACCGCGCGTTAAGCCTGTCGCATTAACCTTTCTTAACGGGTCGGCGCTAGGTTCGGGCAAGAGGGATGGCGCCCATGAAAATCTTGCTGCAACGATTTTTAGAAGACGAGAGGGGTGCGACGGCTATCGAATATGGTTTGATCGTCGCCGTGCTGTCGCTTGCCATTGTCGCGGGTATTGGCCAGGCTGCCGGCGCCATTCAGTGGTTGTTCAGCGACAACAGCAGCAAGCTTGCCAACGCTTTTGCACAGTGACCCGCTTAGCTTTTGCGTGGGATACGCTTAGCTTTTGCGCAAGGATCCGCTCAGGGGCCGCCGGGGTTTTCCAGGATTGTCTTCAGCGATATTTTTGCGGAGCCCGGCTTCAGCGGCTTTTGCTGAGAGGCATCGGGCGCCCAGCCTGACATCCAGACCACCGAGAAACTCGCCCTGACGCGGCCATCGGCATCCGAAAACCGCTCCGCATAGATTTCGGCGGCGCGCGCGAACAGCGCTCGCGTGCCCGGCCGCCTGCTGCGGTCGACAAGCGCGCTGGTCTCGCCCATAGCGCGCAGGTCGGCGACCAGGCCAAATAGCGAATCGTAGCGCACCGTGATCGTCTCGACGTCGGCAACCGGCAGTGCCAGGCCGGCGCGCTGCAGCAGTGCGCCGGCGTCGCGGACGTCGGTGAACGGGATCACACGCGGGCTGGCGCCGCCATAGAGCTCGGTCTCGGCGGCAAGCAGGCTTTCGCGCAGTTCGGAGAGCGTGCCTGTGCCGGCGAAGGCGCCAAGGAAAAGCCCGTCCGGCTTCAGCGCCCGGCGGACCTGCACCAGCATGCCGGGAATGTCGTTCATCGCCTGCAGCGACAGCAGCGACACTGCGAGGTCGAGGCTTTCCGGCTCGAATGGCACGGTTTCCAACGGCGCCAACAGTCCTGGCTGGCCACCCAGGAAAGCGGCGTCGGCCTCGACGCGCACGTTTTCCGTCACCTTGCCGCTTTCGGCGAGCACCTCTGCTGCAGCCGGCGTCTGGCAAAACAACGAGGCCGCCTTGCCGAACCTGCGTTCGACGGCGCCGAGCCGGTCGGCAAGATCCTCGGCCGCCCGCCGCATGAGGAAATCCGCGCCGGCGATGGGGCGGGCCAGTGCCCGGCGCTTGCGCGCCAGCCAGAGCGAGGTGTCAATTACAGGCTGCAATGGGCAGGTCCTTGTGCTTCGCTCTCTGATATAGTGATGCGGAGGACCAACCACGTGGCCGATCCCATGCCAGAGATCAAGCGTAGTGCGATCAAGAGCATTGCCCGCAAGGCATTGGGCTGGCCAGCGCGCCTCTTGTTCCCGCCGGTCTGTGCCGGCTGCCGCCGCCATGTCTCGCAGCCCGGCGTGTTGTGCGGCGCCTGCTGGCCGAAACTCAGGCTGCTGGAACGGCCGTGGTGCCCGGTGATGGGCACGCCGTTCACCCACAATATGGGTGAGGGTTTCCTGTCGGCGGAGGCGATAGCCGACCCGCCGCCGTTCGAGCGCGCGCGGGCGGCGGTCGCCTATTCCGGCGTTGCCCGCCAGATGGTGCAAGGGCTGAAATACCAGGACCGCACCGATCTGGCGCCGTGGATGGCGCGCTGGATGCTTCGCGCCGGTGCCGAGCTCATCGCCGAGGCCGACGTGGTCGTGCCGGTGCCGCTGCACTGGCGGCGTTTCTTCCGACGGCAGTTCAACCAGTCGGCGGAACTGGCGCGGGCGGTGGCGCAGCTCGGGGAGCGGCCTTTCGCGCCATCAGCCATCAGGCGCGTCAAACTCACGCGCCAGCAGGTCGGGCTTGAGCGGCGGGAACGCGAGGAAAATGTTCGCGCCGCATTCAAAGTGCCTGATGAGGCGGAGATCGAAATCGCCGGCCGCCGGGTGCTGCTGATCGACGATGTCTACACCACCGGCGCCACCGTCCGCGCGGTCGCCAAGGCGTTGAAGAAGGGCGGTGCCGGCGCGGTCGACGTACTGACCTTTGCGCGTGTGCTGCCGGGGGACTTTCGGGCCGACGAATCGGCGCCTATATAGCCTAGGAACGAGGCAGGATTGCTGACCGATGGTCGATGTGACGATCTACACGCGGATGATGTGCGGCTATTGCACCGCGGCCAAGCGGCTGCTCGACAGGAAGGGTGTGACCTACACCGAGCACGACGCCTCGTTCTCGCCGGAGCTGCGCCAGGAGATGATCTCCCGCGCTCACGGCCGTTCCACCTTTCCGCAGATATTCATCGGCGACACGCATGTCGGCGGCTCTGACGATCTCCACGAATTGGAGGCGGAAGGACGGCTGGACAAATTGCTCGCCAACGGCTCGGCCAGATAAGGACATGACGATGGGTGGTTTCAAGGCGGCGGCGATCCAGATGCGTTCGGGAACCAGCCCGGAGCGCAATGCGGTCGATCTGGAACGGCTGGTGCGCGAGGCGGCAGGCCTTGGCGCGACCTATATCCAGACGCCGGAAATGACCGGCGCGCTGATCCGCGACAGCCAGGCACGGGCCGCTTCCTTCACCTCCGAGGACAAGGACATCGTCGTCTCGACGTCGCGGCGGCTGGCCAAGGAGCTCGGCATCTTCCTGCATATCGGCTCGACCGCCATTCTGCGCGTCGACGGCAAGCTCGCCAACCGCGCGCTTTTGTTCGGGCCGGACGGCGCAATCCTTGCCGTCTATGACAAGATCCACATGTTCGACGTCGATCTCGACAATGGCGAGAGCTGGCGCGAATCCGCCGCTTATAAGCCGGGCACCGAGGCTGTCGTCACCGAAATCGAGGGCGCGAAGCTAGGCTTTGCCGTCTGCTACGATCTACGCTTTCCGCAGCTGTTCCGTGCCGAGGCGCTGGCCGGCGCCGATCTGCTCTCGGTGCCCGCAGCCTTCACCCGCCAGACCGGCGAAGCGCACTGGCACGTGCTGCTCAGGGCGCGTGCCATCGAGAACGGCGCCTATGTGGTTGCCGCCGCGCAAGGCGGCGTGCACGAGGACGGCCGCGAAACCTATGGCCATTCGCTGATCGTCGATCCCTGGGGCCGCATCGTCGCCGAAGCCGCCCATGACGAGCCGGCGGTGATCGTCGCCGAGATCGACCCGGCGCAGTCAGTCGCTGCGCGCAAGAAGATACCGAATCTCAAAAACGCACGCGATTTTGCCGTAAACGCCGGTTCGGCGGAGGCGCCGCGTCTCAGGGGTGCCGCCTCTTGATCCGCTTTTCCCTGCTCTGCGAGCACGAGCACGAATTCGAAGCCTGGTTCCGCAGCAACGACGATTTCGACACCCAGAAGAGGCGCGGTTTCGTCGATTGCCCGGCCTGCGGCTCGCACAAGGTCGAGAAGGCGCTGATGGCGCCTGCCGTCTCCACCGGGCGCAAGCGCGAAAGCATCGCGCTGGCCATGGGCGAGGCGCAGAAGCAGGCGCTGGCGCAGCTCAAGGCCATGGCCGACAAGGTGCGCGAGAATGCCGACTATGTCGGCGACAAATTCGCCGAGGAAGCGCGCAAGATCCATTTCGGTGAAAGCGATCCGCGCGGCATCTATGGCGAGGCGACGCTGGACGAGGCCAAGAGCCTGGCCGAAGACGGCGTCGAGTTCTTGCCGATTCCAAGCTTCCCCGACGACCGCAACTGATCCGTCAACCTGCTCCAGACATAGCGAGGCATCTCTTCGCCAGGCAGCGCCGTGAAGGTCGGGGCGGCGCCGAAGGGCGGCGATGCCGCCACCCCCGCACAGGCGTCTACAGTTTCAGGCCGAGCAGCAAGGATGGGGCTCGCGGGCAATCGTTTCGCTGCTTCTTTCATGCCCACTGCCTGACGGGCTTGCTTCACTTGACGGGCTTGCTTCCGCATAGGCTGCAAACTGGCGTTCAAGCGCCTTGACTGCACTGCTGCGCCAGCCCTCCGCCAGGGATTCCGACATGGGATCGGGGAAGATTTCCTCTTCGCCGTTCTCCACGCCGTTCAGGATTGCCCGCGCGACAGACTCCGCAGAGGCCTTCGCAATGTCCAGGCCCCGTGTCATGTCCGTGTCGACCGGGCCGGGAAGGACCCTGTGGACGCTGACACCCCGTCCGGCCAAAAGGGTGCGCAACGACTGCGACAGCGAGAACGAGGCCGCCTTCGAGATCGAGTAAGCCGGACTGAACGGCACGGCGGCAATCGAGGCCAGCGACAGAATGTTGACGATGGCTCCCCGCGACCGGGCCAGCAACGGCAGCAGAGCCTGGGTAACGTCGTACGAGCCGAAGAGGTTTACGGCGAGCTGTTGTTCGAGCACACGACGGTCGCTGAGGTCATCGAAGGGCGATACGCCGGCGTTGTTGATGAGGATATCGAGGGCATCGATCTTCTCGACCGCCTCCCGGATCTGCGCAGCGTTGGTCACATCCATGGTCAGGGACGTCACACGCCGGTCCGGGTGGGCCATGGCTTGGCGGGTTGCGGCATAGACGCGCTTTACGCCTCTGCTCAGGGCTTCCTCGACCAGTGCCCGACCGATGCCCCGATTGGCTCCAGTCACCAGGATGGTTGAACCTTCGATCTTCATTGCGTCTCTCCTAGTGCTTATCGTTGCGTTCGAGCTAGTGCACAATCTAGCCGCGACTCAAGGTTGGCGCGCCGCAACTCAGGTTGGCTACAGTCACCGTTGTCGATACGACTGGTTAGTGAGATGGACTTAGCGCCGGATGTCGAAGCCGTGGGAGTGACAAGTGTGACGGGATTCCGATGGACTCGCTGATCACGGCGGCGGCGCATGCGCTCGCGGCGGGCGATCCGCTCGGCGCCTTGAAGCGGGTTGCGCTGCGCGACGATGCGCCGGCACTGGCGTTGCGCGGTATCGCGATGGCGCAGCTTGGCGACCTGGTTCGGGCGAAGGTTCTCCTCAAGAGGGCGGCGCGCGCATTCAGCCCGAGGGAGGCCGTGGCCCGCGCGCGGTGTATCGTCGCCGAGGCCGAGATCGCGCTCGTCTCGCGCGACCTTACCTGGCCGGCCAAGGCACTCGACGCCGCACGGGCGACGCTTGAAAAGCATGGCGACCGCGTCAACGCCGCGCATGCGCGCAACCTCGACGTTCGGCGCCTGCTGCTGATCGGCCATCTCGACGAAGCCGAGCGCAGGCTGGACGGCTTCGATCCCTCGCCGCTGCCGCCGGCATCGCGGGCCGCCCACGAGCTGGCTGTCGCCGGCATCGCCATCCGCCGCTTGCGGACCGGCCCTGCGCGCGCCGCGCTTGGCCTGGCGGCGCGGGCGGCGCGCGCGTCCGGCATCCCCGCGCTGATCGCGGAGGTGGAGAGCGCATCGCTGGTGCTGGACACGCCGGCCGCACGCCTTGTCGCGCGTGGCGGGGAACGGCCCCTCCTGCTCGACGAAGTCGAAGCGCTCCTGGCGTCGGGGGCGCTCGTGGTGGATGCATGCCGCAATGTCGTGCGGGTCGCAGACACGGTCGTCTCGCTGGCGACCCGCCCGGTGCTGTTCGCGCTGGCCCGCGCGCTGGCCGAAGCCTGGCCGGGGGACGTGGCAAGATCGACGCTCATTGCGCGCGCTTTCCGCGGAAAGGACGCGGACGAATCACATCGCGCACGGTTACGGGTCGAAGTCGGGCGGCTTCGCGCGGAGCTTCGGAGCTTGGCGGATGTGAGCGCGACGAAGCGGGGCTTTGCGCTGGCCCCGCGCCGCGCAGGTGAGGTCGTCGTGCTGGCGCCACCCGTCGAAGAAGAGCATGCCGCCGTGCTCGCCTTCCTCGCCGACGGCGAGTCTTGGTCGAGTTCGGCCCTGTCGATTGCGCTTGGAGCCAGTTCGCGTACCGTGCAGCGAGCGCTCGAGCAGCTCGCCCAGGCCGGCAAGGTGCAGTCGTTCGGCCGCGGACGGGCGCGTCGCTGGATGACCCCGCCGCTGACGGGTTTCCCGACAATCTTGTTACTCCCCGGCCCACTGCCGGGCTACTAGGATGGAATCATGGAACGATCCGCAGCCGAAATCCTTCGAGAATATGGACCCTTTCCGGGTGTCGACCACGTGGACGGCGTTACCTTCGACGGTGAGCATGTCTGGTTTGCCTCAGGCGACAGATTGAACGCCTTCGATCCGGCGAGCGGCAAAGTGGTGCGCTCGATCGACGTCGCGGCACACGCCGGAACGGCCTTCGACGGCCATCACCTCTATCAGATCGCCGAGGATCGCATCCAGAAGATCGATCCGAGGAATGGCCGGGTGCTGGCGTCGATCCCGGCGCCTGGCAATGGCGGTGATTCCGGGCTCGCCTGGGCCGAAGGAACGCTCTGGGTCGGGCAGCATCGGGGCCGAAAGATTCATCAGGTCGATCCCGAGACAGGGGCAATCCTTCGCACCATCGTTTCCAACCGCGTCGTAACCGGGGTCAGCTGGGTCGACGGCGAGCTGTGGCATGGCACCTGGGAGGGCGAGGAGAGCGATGTCAGACGGATCGATCCTGAAACGGGAAAGGTCCTTGAGAAGCTCGATATGCCGCCGGGAACAGGCGTGTCGGGGCTCGAATCCGATGGCGGTGACCAGTTTTTCTGTGGCGGCGGAAACAGCGGCAAGATCAGAGCTGTTCGCCGGCCCAAACGAGGCTCTGCGACCAGAATCTGAGTTTTTGCCCTCCGTAGCCGTTTGATTTCGGGACCATTCGAGCTAACTGGTTTTTGCGGTTTTTAGCCCGGTGGTCCGAACCAGGTGTTCATCGCGTCTTGAAGACCATCCTGCGTCCTGTCGCCTACCCAAGCAACATATCCATCGGGTCGGATTAAAACTGCGGTTGGAGCGGAGACCAAACCTAGCGCAGGCAACTCCCATGGATCGTCCCATTTGGCGTAAACCAACTTAATGCGGTCTGACCACGGCTTGATGTCGAGGCTGCCCGGCGCGTCGAGATTCAAGAGCACTGGCCGCGCTTTTTGGAGGAGCGCAAATACGCGCATGGGACCATCAGGCGTGGCCAGGTCGAGGTCAGGAATGCGGCGGCCGACCAGCGGATGCCCCTGGCCGAGGTCGTAATGGATACCAAGTCCGGACATCTCGGCAGCGATCCGTTTGCGAGGCTCCTCCATCCCAAGGAGCTCTGATACGATTTCACGCAAGGCTTCAGTGCGATCATCAGTACGTTGCAATGCGACCTGTGCCATTGTCGTACGCAACACGCGGGCCGCAACCGGATGCCGCTCGATGTGATAAGTGTCGAGCAAGCGTTCAGGCGATGTTCCTTTCACCACTTGGGCCAACTTCCAACCGAGGTTCACCGCATCCTGCACACCGATATTGAGGCCTTGTCCGCCCACCGGGGAATGCACATGGGCGGCATCGCCCGCTAGGAGAACCCGGCCCTTGCGGTAAGCCGCCGCCTGCCGCGACATGTCCGTGAACCTGGAAATCCAGGTTGGGCTATGGATTCCGTAATCTGTTCCGCATGCGGCGACGAGCGCTTCGCGGAGATCGCGCAGCGTGGGCTCGGTCGTGGCGCCGACATTCTTTTCAGTGACCATGACGCCTATGGGACCTTTATCGGCAAAGACGACCTTGCCGTCACGAATTTCGTACTCTTCCCTGCCGAAGGCATGGATGCCAAGTGCGGTGCGATGAATGCCCAGTGGCGGCTCCTCCGCCATCTCGGCCTCGGCGAGGATGCTGCTGGTCGTCGCATCCCATCCTCGAAACTCAATGCCAGCAGCTTTGCGGACCAGACTGCGGCCTCCATCACACCCGACGAGATAGCTTGCCCGCAGCGACGCACCATCGGACAGTTCGATGGTGACGCCGGCGTCGTCCTGCACGAAACACGTTAATTCACGGGCGCGATAGATCGGCACTGCCAGCTCGCTGACCCATCCAGCGAGAATGCGCTCAATGTGTTTCTGTCTCAGCGCCAGCCCGTAGTTGTGGCGGGTCGGAAAATCGCTGATGTCTAAACGCATCGCCGCGAATCCCGTGACTTGGGCTATTTGTCCTTCGGCGAGGAACCGGTCCGCGATGCCGCGCTGATCGAAAACTTCGAGAGTGCGTGAACTCAGACCTCCAGCACGCGAACCGGCAAGCTCTTGGTTCGGGCGGCGTTCGACAATGGCTACGTCGATGCCTGCCAACGCCAACTCGCCTGCCAGGGTTAGGCCCGTCGGACCTCCTCCGGCAATCACGACTGCATGTTCTGTCATCGGCAAACTCCTCTGGCAGTTACGACTCCCAATGCAATGATCGCAGAGTCCCAGTGGTTGCCGTTTGGGTTAGTTCAGGCTCGCTATCAATTTTTCGAGCAGGCGAGCGAGCATGATCTGCTCCGGGCGTATCAGGCCGGAAAGTATCTGGTGCTCGTTGGCGACGTGAGCGGTAACCGCCTCGTCGATCAACGCCAGACCCTTTTTAGTCAGCTGCACGACAATGCCGCGGCGATCGTCGGGGTGCGGCCCGCGCTTGATCAGGCCGGATTTCTCGAGCCGGTCGAGGCGGTTGGTCATCGCGCCCGACGTCACCATCGTCGCCTCGTAGAGAGCCGTCGGCGTCAGCGCGTATGGCGGCCCGGAACGACGCAGCGTTGCCAGCACATCGAATTCTCCGGATTGCAGCCCGTAACTTGCAAACAGCGGCGCCAGCCGCTCTCGTGCGATCAGCGAGGCGGCCTCGTTCAACCGTCCGAGCACGGCCATCGGCGAGACATCGAGATCCGGCCGTTCCTTTTTCCATTGCCCGATCGCTTTTGCTGCGCGATCCATGTCTCTCACCGTTATGTATCTTTACGTGAAGAATCTTTAGCTTATCTTACCTCAGCTTGCGATATTGGCCAAGTGCCGCGAACGGGCGACGGGACGGTGCGATGAAATTTCTCTGGGACTCGGCGCTTGGCCTTCTGGTTGTCACCGGTGGACTGCTCGGCCTGACGCTGCCGTTCGGCAAGATCGCGACGGCGGCCGGCGTGGCCGCCATGGTCTGGGCCTTCGTCATCTCGCTTGGTGCCGGCGGCGTGCTTTTGTGCGCATTGCTGCTCAACGGGAAGCGCATGCGGCTTACGCCGCACAGGCTGCGCTATTTCTTCGTCACCGCGGCCGTCTCATATGCAATCCCCAATCTGCTGATGTTTTCAGCCATTCCGCATCTGGGCGCCGGCTACAGCGGCATCATGTTCACGCTGTCGCCGGTCGTCACGCTGGTGTTCTCGATGCTGCTCGGCGTCAGGCGCCCGACCATGCTGGGCATCGTCGGCATAGTCGTCGGTTTCGTCGGCGCAGTCATGGTGGCGGTGACGCGCGGCGAAGCGGGCCAGCCGGCCGAATTTTTCTGGGTTGCGATGGGCCTGCTCATCCCGGTCAGCCTCGCCGCCGGCAACATTTACCGTACCGTCGACTGGCCCGAAGGCACCGGCCCGATCGAGCTCGCCGTCGGCAGCCATCTGGCAGCAGCCTTGATGCTGTTTGCCGGCATTCTGGTCCTGCTTGGCGGCAATGCATTCGGCTCGCTCGGCGGCGTGCCGCTGGTCGCTGCGGCACAGGTGGCATCAGCCTCGGCGATGTTCGCCTTCTTCTTCCGCCTGCAAGCGGTCGGCGGCCCGGTCTATCTCAGCCAGATCGGCTACGTCGCGGCGGCGGTCGGGCTGTTTGCCGGGACCCTCTTCCTCGGCGAGCGCTATCAACTGCTGACCTGGGCCGGTGCCGTCATCATCACCGCCGGCGTGTTCATCACCACCAAGGCGCAAAGCCAGAGGCCATAGGGGCCAGAAGGCGTAAGCTTCAAACGGATGCCTTCTCCGCCAGCACCATGTAGTTGACGTCCATGTCCTTCGAGCGCTGCCAGCGGTCGGCGAGCGGGTTGTAGGTGACGCCGGTGCGGTCGATGACGGTCAGGCCGGCGCCGGCAAGCGCCTTTTCCAGTTCCTCGGGGCGCACCAGCTTGCCGAACTGGTGGGTGCCGCGTGGCAGCCAACGCAGCACATATTCGGCGCCGATGATGGCCAGGCCCAGGGCCTTCAGCGTGCGGTTGATGGTGGCGACGAACATGATGCCGCCAGGCTTGACCATCTCGCCGCATTTGGCCAGGAACAGATCGACATTGGCGACATGCTCGACCACTTCCATGTTGAGGATGACGTCGAATTTTTCGCCGGCATCGGCAAGGTCTTCCGCGGTCGTGGCGCGATAATCCACGCTCACGCCGACTTCCGCCGCATGCAGCTTGGCCACTTCGATGTTGGTGGCGGAGGCATCGGCGCCGACCACTTCGGCGCCAAGCCGCGCCATCGGCTCGCACAAAAGCCCGCCGCCGCAGCCGATGTCAAGGAAGCGCAGGCCTTCGAATGGCCGTGCCGCACGCGGATCGCGGCCGAAGCGGGCCGCCACCTGGTCGCGGATATAGGCAAGCCGGATCGGGTTGAACTTGTGCAACGGGCGGAACTTGCCGTTCGGGTTCCACCATTCGGCAGCAAGGGCGGAAAAGCGTTCCACCTCTCCGGCATCGATCGTCGATCGTCGGGGCTCTGGCATGGCGTGGTCTCCTCGGACGCTAGGAAGTCGGGCGCGAGGCTGCGAATGTCAAGGCGCGAAATTCGCCGCCGGCGGTGCGATGCGCGCGATGCCTTCCGGCGCGGCCTTTTGCCGGCTGCATTTGTGTCAGCACGTGTCAGTTGATGGTGTGCCGGAAGGAAACGCCTAGGCTTTGGCGGACGAAGCAGAGACATCGGGTTCGGAGGAGTGCGCAATGATGCGAACGGTTGCTTCCATTCTTTGGCGCCGGCTTGACCAGGAAGGCCACGACGCTTGCCTTCTGTCGGAAGCGAGTTCCGGGTGGAACCTCAGGGGACAGGCGCTTTTCGTCCAGGACGGCGAGCCGTGCAGCATCGCCTACGAGGCGGACTGCGACGCCGATTGGCATACACGATCGGCGCGCGCCGACGGCTTTCTCGGCACGCAAGAGCTGCATTACAGGATCGACCGGCTGACCGAGCGCCAATGGACGCTGAACGGCGAGCATCAAGCGGAAGTCGACGGTCTCATCGATGTCGATCTCGGCTTCACGCCCGCCACAAACCTTTTGGCGCTTCGCCGTTTTGCCCTCGATGTCGGTACGGCGACGCCCGCGCCGGCAGCCTATCTGACATTTCCCGAACTCAGGCTCGTTCGCCTCGAGCAAACCTATCAGCGCGTCGATGCTGCACATTACGCCTATGCCGCCCCGATGTTCGGCTACCACGAGACACTGGAGGTCTCGCCGCTCGGTTTCGTCCTCGATTATCCGCGCCTGTGGAGAGCCACGGCACAGCTGGGCTGAAGCGAGCGGCATTTGCCAAGAGGCAGTGCAGGCGTGACGCTGTGCTCGTGTGTCGCCTGGCCGGCAGCGGCGGCATGCCTTGCGAAACCGCGATCATTTGGCTAAGGAGGCCGCGCATTGAGCGCCCGGCCACAGCTTGGCGCATTTTTCCGCTTTTCGGCCTTCGGTCCGGCATCCAGTCAAAGGCATTTCGCTTCTATGGCGCGCATCGTGATGAAATTCGGCGGAACGTCCGTCGCCGACATCGTCCGCATCCGCAATGTGGCGCGTCATGTCAAACGCGAGGTCGACGCCGGCCATGAGGTCGCCGTCGTGGTCTCGGCGATGGCCGGCAAGACCAACGAGCTCGTGCAATGGACGCGCGAGGCCTCGCCGATGCACGATGCGCGTGAATATGACGCCGTGGTCGCCTCCGGCGAGCAGGTCACTGCCGGCTTGCTGGCGATCGCGCTGCAGAATATCGGCGTGCATGCCCGCTCCTGGCAAGGCTGGCAGATCCCGATCAAGACCGACAACGCGCATGGCGCGGCGCGCATTCTCGACATCGACGGCGCGTTCTTGATCAAGCGCTTCGGCGAAGGCCAGGTGGCGGTGGTTGCCGGTTTCCAGGGCATCGGGCCGGACAATCGGATCGCGACACTCGGTCGGGGCGGCTCCGATACCAGCGCAGTCGCCATCGCGGCAGCGGTCAAGGCCGACCGCTGCGATATCTACACCGACGTCGACGGGGTCTATACGACCGATCCGCGCATCGAGCCGAAGGCGCGGCGGCTGGCCAAGATTTCGTTCGAGGAAATGCTCGAAATGGCCTCGCTCGGCGCCAAGGTCCTGCAGGTGCGCTCGGTCGAGCTTGCCATGGTGCACAGGGTGCGTACTTTCGTGCGGTCGTCCTTCGACGATCCCGACGCACCAGGAATGGGGGATTTGCTTAATCCGCCGGGAACGCTTATTTGCGACGAGGAAGAGATCGTGGAACAGCAGGTCGTCACCGGAATTGCCTACGCCAAGGACGAGGCGCAGATTTCGTTGCGCCGCGTCGGCGATCGGCCGGGCGTCGCCGCCGGCATTTTCGGGCCGCTGGCCGAGGCCAACATCAATGTCGACATGATCGTCCAGAATATCTCCGAGGACGGCAAGTTCACTGACATGACCTTCACCGTGCCATCCGGCGACGTCGACAAGGCGCTCGCCGTGCTCGAGCGGCTGAAGGCGACGATCGGCTACGACGTGGTGCAGTCGGAAGCCGGCATGTCGAAGGTCTCGGTCATCGGCATCGGCATGCGCAGCCATGCCGGCGTCGCCGCTACCGCCTTCAAGGCGCTTGCCGACCGCGCGATCAACATCCGCGCCATCACGACGTCCGAAATCAAGATTTCGATCCTGATCGACGGTCCCTATACGGAACTAGCAGTTCGCACTTTGCATTCCGTGTACGGTCTGGATAAGCAGTAGCGGACTGCATCGGCCCGAAATCGGAATCGATTTTCGGAAGGCAGGATGCAGCGGATCGAAAATCTTGGAGCGGTCTTTATGCGTCCAATTGGACGATGGCGCTCTAATTGAGTTGTTGCGTTTGTGCCGCTGTGCAGGGCAACCTGCACCGGTTGAAACGCTATTGGAGAAGAAGCCGCGATGCGTGATTCGGCCAGTGGCCCGCGCGTTTTGCTGAAACGGCTCCGCGAGCTCATGCAAGAGCCGCTGGAGCCGCAGGAGCGGCTTGACCGAATCGTGCGCGACATCGCCTCCAACATGGTTGCCGAGGTTTGCTCGCTCTATGTGCTGCGCGCCGATTCGGTGCTCGAACTCTACGCCACCGAAGGCCTGAACCCGAACGCCGTCCACCTGGCGCAGCTCAGGCTGGGGCAAGGCCTGGTCGGCACGATCGCGGCCTCGGCGCGGCCGCTCAACCTCTCCAACGCACAGGAGCATCCTGCCTTCGCCTACCTGCCGGAGACAGGGGAAGAGATATACAATTCCTTCCTCGGCGTGCCGGTGCTGCGGGCAGGGCGGACACTCGGCGTCCTGGTCGTGCAGAACAAGACCATGCGCCATTATCGCGACGACGAGGTCGAGGCGCTGGAAACGACGGCGATGGTGATCGCCGAGATGATCGCCACCGGCGATCTGGAGCGGCTGACAAGGCCCGGCCTAGAGCTCGATCTGCGCCGCCCGGTAAGCTTTACCGGCCTGTCCTTCAACGAAGGCGTCGGGCTCGGCCATGTGGTGCTGCACGAGCCGCGCATCGTCGTCACCAATCTTTTCAACGAGGACAGCGAGGAAGAGGTCAGGCGGCTCGACGCGTCGCTCGGCTCGCTCAGGCTCTCCATCGACGACATGCTGGAGCGCCGCGACGTCGCCTTCGAGGGCGAGCATCGCCAGGTGCTCGAAGCCTATCGCATGTTCGCCAACGACCGCGGCTGGGTGCGCCGGCTCGAGGAGGCGATCCGCAACGGCCTGACGGCCGAAGCGGCGGTCGAAAAGGTGCAGAGCGACATGCGTGCCCGCATGCTGCACATGACCGATCCGTATCTGCGCGAACGGATGAGCGATTTCGACGATCTCGCCAATCGGCTGCTGCGGCAGCTGATGGGGCGCGGACCGGAGGACGTCGCGGCCTCGCTGCCCAAGGACGCCATCATCGTCGCCCGCTCCATGGGTGCTGCGGAGCTGCTCGATTATCCCAGGGACAAGCTGCGCGGGCTGGTGCTGGAGGACGGCGCCGCGACCAGCCATGTCGTCATCGTGGCGCGGGCCATGGGCATACCGGTCGCCGGCCAGATGAAGGGCGCCGTTTCCATGGCGGAAAACGGCGATGCCATCATCGTCGACGGCGAGGAAGGCGCGATCCATCTGCGCCCGCAGCCCGACCTCGAGGCGGCCTATGCCGAGAAAGTGCGTTTCCGGGCGCGGCGGCAGGAGGTCTACCGCGAGCTGCGCAAGAAGCCGTCGGTGACCAAGGACGGTGTCCAGGTCGACCTTCTGATGAATGCCGGGCTGGCGGTCGACCTGCCGCAACTGGCCGAAGCGGGCGCGGCCGGCATCGGCCTGTTCCGCACCGAGCTGCAATTCATGGTCGCCTCGACCTTTCCGCGCGCGGAAGCCCAGGAGCGCTTGTACCGTGACGTGCTCGAGGCGGCGCGCGACAAGCCGGTGACGTTCCGCACCATCGATATTGGCGGCGACAAGGTGCTGCCCTATTTCAAGGGCTCGATCCAGGAGGAGAACCCGGCGCTCGGCTGGCGCGCCATCCGCCTGACGCTCGACCGGCCTGGCCTGCTGCGCACCCAGATCCGCGCGCTGCTCAAGGCGTGCGGCGGGCGCGAACTGAAGCTGATGCTGCCAATGGTGACGGAACTCGGTGAGATCGTGCAGGCGCGCGAGATCATCGATCGCGAGGTCCGGCATTTGTCGCGCTTTGCCCATCATTTGCCGACCAGCCTTAAGGTGGGGGCGATGCTGGAGGTGCCGTCGCTGCTGTTCCAGCTCGACGAGTTGATGAAGGCGGTCGATTTCGTCTCGGTCGGCTCGAACGACCTGTTCCAGTTCGTCATGGCGGTGGACCGTGGCAATACCCAATTGTCCGACCGCTTCGACCCGCTGTCGACGCCGTTCCTGCGTGTTTTGAAGCAAATTGCCGATGCCGGGGCTCGCAACCAGACGCCGGTGACCCTGTGCGGCGAACTTGCCGGCAAGCCGATCTCGGCGATGGCGCTGATCGGCCTTGGCTATCGCTCGATCTCGATGTCGCCGGCATCGATCGGCCCGGTCAAGGCGATGCTGACGGAACTGCCGCTCAGCGAACTGGAAGCGTTCTTCGACGACAATCTGATGGCGCCGGCGCATGGCCTGCCGATGCGGGCGCTGCTGCAAGCCTTTGCCGATGACCGCTCGATACCGCTATAGACTTCGCCATGATCAACCTGCCCCGCGACCGTATGGATCAAGTCGTCAAGCGTTTCGACATGCTCGAAGCGCAGATGTCGGCCGGGCCAGCGCCGGACGCCTATGTCAGGATGGCCTCCGAATATGCCGACATCCAGGAGATGGTGGCAAAGATCAGGGCGCTGCGCGCCGCCGAGCGCGAACAGGCCGATCTGGAGGCGATGCTCGCCGACAAGGGCACCGACGCCGAGATGCGCGCCTTGGCCGAGGCCGACCTGCCGGAGGTCAAGCATCGCATCGAGGCGCTGCAGAAGGACATCCAGATCCTGCTGTTGCCCAAGGATGCCGCCGACGACAAGAACGCCATCCTCGAGATCCGCGCCGGCACCGGCGGCGACGAGGCGGCGCTTTTCGCCGGCGACCTGTTTCGCATGTACGAGCGCTATGCCGCGGCGCATGGCTGGCGTTTCGAGACGGTGTCGGCCAGCGAGGGTGAGGTCGGCGGCTACAAGGAAATCATCGCCACCGTTTCGGGCAAGGGCGTCTTTGCCCATCTGAAGTTCGAATCCGGCGTGCACCGGGTGCAGCGCGTGCCGACGACCGAGGCGGGCGGACGCATTCATACCTCGGCGGCGACGGTCGCGGTGCTGCCGGAAGCCGAAGAGGTCGACATCGACATCAGGGCCGAAGACATCCGCATCGACACGATGCGCGCCTCGGGTTCCGGCGGCCAGCACGTCAACACCACCGATTCGGCCGTGCGCATCACCCATCTGCCGACCGGCATCATGGTGGTGCAGGCGGAAAAGTCGCAGCACCAGAACCGGGCGAAGGCCATGCAGATCCTGCGCGCCAGGCTCTACGACCTCGAGCGCAGCAAGGCGGACGAGGAACGTTCCGAATCGCGCAAGTCGCAGGTCGGCTCGGGCGACCGCTCGGAACGCATCCGCACCTATAATTTTCCGCAGGGTCGCGTCACCGATCATCGTATCAACCTGACGCTCTATAAGCTCGACCGGGTGATGATGGGCGAACTCGACGAGATCATCGACGCGCTGATAGCCGATCACCAGTCGAAGCTGCTCGCCGATATCGGCATCGATGGCTGACAGCCTGCCCGCCACGCTGGCGCCGCTGCTGCGGGAGGCGCGAAACCGGCTCGCCGCAGCCGGGATCGCGGATCCGGCGCTCGATGCCAGGCTGATCGTCGAGCATTTTTCCGGCACCAGTCGCACGCAGGCCATCGCCGATCCCGGGCGCGCTGTCGATACGGACGTGACGGCGGTAATCGAAGCCGCCTTGCGGCGGCGCATCGCCGGCGAGCCGGTACACCGGATCCTTGGCTACCGCGAATTCTACGGCTTGCGCCTTTCGCTTTCGCCGCAAACGCTGGAGCCGCGGCCGGATACCGAAACGCTGGTCGAGGCTATACTGCCCTTCGTCAAGGCAATGGCGGCACGCGAGGGCGGCTGCCGCATCCTCGATCTAGGGACCGGTACCGGTGCCATCGCGCTGGCGCTGCTCAGCGCCGTTCCGGCCGCGACCGCCACCGGCGTTGACATTTCGCAGGAGGCGCTGGCCACAGCCATGCGTAATGCCGGGGAATTGGGGCTCGTCGGCCGGTTCACGCCGGTCAAATCCGACTGGTTTGAAAAAGTTTCTGGCCTGTACCATGTAATTGTCGCAAACCCTCCCTATATACCCTCAGACGACATTGGAAATCTGCAGGACGAGGTCCGCGGTTTCGATCCACGCCAGGCCCTCGATGGCGGCGTGGATGGTCTGAGCCCCTACAGGAAGATCGCCGCGGGAGCGGCAGCGTATTTGGAACTCCAAGGCAGGATTGCGGTCGAGATCGGCCATACGCAGCACCAACAGGTTACGGAGATATTCTCCGCGGCCGGGTACCGTTCGGTCGGGGTGTTTCGTGATCTCGGCGGAAACGACAGAGTTCTTGTGTTCGAACGGTGGAAGCCGTGATGCAGTGCGAAAAAAGCGCTTGGCAATACCGGGGAATGCGGCTAGGGTCGCGTTAACCGGATGAGACGAAGCAGGCAGTGCTCTTAGCGATTCGGTTTTCCTTGGAAATAGCTGCCTTCTTGCGCAAACGACGCCCAAGCTTCGTGCGGGAATCGTCCGGCAAGTGAAGTAACCGGAACAGGATGGCACGTGGCGCCAACGCAATTGATGCGGGCGAACGCCGGTGAAGGAACGAAACGGCTGGCCGTATGAGCGCCTCCGTTCGTGAAGAGTTTTTCGAAAATTTCAAAGTGAAGAGAGTCTAATGAGGCCACAACAGCAAAACAGGCGCATGCGCGGTCGCAACAACAGTGGCGGCGGCGGCAACAACAATAACAACAACAATCGTAAGGGGCCGAATCCCCTGACGCGTAACTATGAGAGCAACGGCCCGGACGTGAAGATCCGCGGATCGGCTCAGCAGATTGCCGAGAAGTACGCAACCCTTGCCCGTGACGCGCAAAGCTCCGGCGACCGGGTGATGGCGGAAAACTATCTCCAGCATGCAGAGCACTATAACCGCATCATCGCAGCCGCTCAGGCGCAGATGCCGATCCAGAACGCCCAGCAGAATCGCGACGATTTCGACGATGACGGCGACGAGGATCGCGACGAGTTCGACAATGCCGGCAACAACAATGCCAACGAGACGTCGGGTTCGGCGGTCAATCACGGGGCCGGCCCGCAGCCGGTCATCGATGGCACGCCGGCCGAGCTGGCGCTGAACCAGGAAAACAGCCGCGACAATCGGGGCGGCCGCGATAACCGTGACGGACGCGACAACAATGGCGGACGCCACCGCGACCGTCGCCCCAATGGCGGTTACGGCCAGAACGGCCAGCGCGGCGAGTATGGCGCGCGCGGCGAGCAGCAGGGTGGACAGCGCGTCGAACAGCCACGGCGCGACGAGACGCCGGCGCAGGCGGAGCCCGTGCCGGCCGCTGAGCCGGTCTTTGTGAGCGAGCCCGCACCGCAATTCGAAAACCTTTCGCCAGCGGGTCTCGCCGCCCAGGCCGAGCTCAACGAAGCCGCGGCCGAAAACAGCCCGGCACGCCGCCCCAGGCGTCCGCGCCGTCCGCGGCTCGATGTCGAACCGGCAAATGGCGGCAACGACAACGCCGGCCGTGACAGTGCCGAGACAAGCAGTGCCGAGACAAGCAATGCCGAGACTGGCAATACCGACGCTGGCAATGTCGATGCAGCGCCGGCTGAAGGCCCCGGCGGTCAAGCTGTGATCGCAGACGTCGAGAATTGATCGGAAAAACGTTCAGCCGATCTTAGCGCATCCTTTACCCTGGACGGCGGAGAGAAATCTCCGCCGTTTTTGTTTTGCGCGCTCGGAATATTATGCATTCGCCAGTGTCGAGGCGTCTTGAGGGTCCGTGGTTTGCGTCCCATATCTTGCGTGAACAGGATCCGGCTCGAACGGGCGGGTCCGTCACCGCAATCTGATCCGGTGCCGCGAAGCGGGCCGGTGACGGAAGGAGACAGGCATGAATCTTGAAAAATATTCCGAGCGCGTGCGCGGCTTTATCCAGTCCGCGCAAACCATGGCGCTTTCCCGCAATCACCAGCAATTCACCCCCGAGCATATCCTCAAGGTCCTTGTCGATGACGACGAGGGCCTGGCTGCGTCGCTGATCGAGCGCGCCGGCGGCAATGTCCGTGACGTCAAGCTCGGCGTCGAAACGGCACTGGAGGCAATGCCCAAGGTCGAGGGCGGCAATGGCCAGCTCTATCTGGCGCAGCCGCTGGCAAAGGTGTTTTCGACCGCCGAGGAACTGGCCAAGAAGGCCAGTGACAGCTTCGTTACCGTCGAACGGCTATTGCAGGCGCTGGCCATGGAAAAATCGGCCAAGACCGCCGACATCCTGTCCAAGGCGGGTGTCACGCCGCAGGCGCTGAACCAGGTCATCAACGACGTACGCAAAGGTCGCACTGCCGATTCGGCGAGCGCCGAGCAGGGCTACGACGCGCTGAAGAAATACGCGCGCGACCTGACGGCGGACGCCCGCGCGGGCAAGCTCGATCCGGTCATCGGCCGCGACGACGAAATCCGCCGCACCATCCAGGTGCTGTCGCGCCGCACCAAGAACAACCCAGTGCTGATCGGCGAACCCGGCGTCGGCAAGACGGCGATCGCCGAAGGGCTGGCGCTGCGCATCGTCAATGGCGATGTGCCGGAATCGCTCAAGGACAAGCAGCTGATGGCGCTCGACATGGGGTCGCTGATCGCCGGCGCCAAATACCGCGGCGAGTTCGAGGAGCGGCTGAAGGCGGTGCTTTCCGAAGTCACGTCTGCCGCCGGCGGCATCATTCTGTTCATCGACGAGATGCACACGCTTGTCGGTGCCGGCAAGGCGGATGGCGCCATGGACGCGTCGAACCTGCTGAAGCCGGCGCTCGCCCGCGGCGAACTGCACTGCGTCGGCGCCACCACGCTCGACGAGTACCGCAAGCATGTCGAGAAGGATGCGGCCCTTGCCCGCCGCTTCCAGCCGGTCTTCGTCAATGAGCCGACGGTCGAAGACACCGTCTCGATCCTGCGCGGCCTGAAAGAGAAATACGAGCAGCACCACAAGGTGCGCATCTCGGATTCGGCGCTGGTCGCGGCCGCTACACTGTCAAACCGTTACATCGCCGACCGCTTCCTGCCGGACAAGGCGATCGATCTCGTCGACGAGGCCGCGTCGCGGCTCCGCATGCAGGTCGATTCGAAGCCCGAGGCGCTGGACGAGATCGATCGCCGCATCATGCAGCTCAAGATCGAGCGCGAGGCGCTGAAGGTCGAGAAGGACGATGCCTCGAAGGACCGGCTCGCCCGGCTTGAGAAGGAACTCTCGAACCTGGAGGAGGAATCGACCGAGCTGACCTCGAAATGGCAGGCCGAGAAGCAGAAGCTCGGGCTTGCCGCCGACCTCAAGAAGCAGCTCGACGAGGCGCGCAACGAACTTGCCATTGCCCAGCGCAAGGGCGAATTCCAGCGCGCCGGCGAACTTGCCTATGGCAAGATCCCGGAACTCGAAAAGCAGCTGAAGCAGGCCGAAGCCAGGGATGGCAAGGCCGGCATGGTCGAAGAAGTGGTCGGCCCCGATCATGTCGCCCATATCGTCTCGCGCTGGACGGGGATCCCGGTCGACAAGATGCTGGAAGGCGAGCGCGACAAGCTGTTGCGCATGGAAGACGAGATCGGCAAGCGCGTCGTCGGCCAGGGCGAGGCGGTGCAGGCAGTGTCGAAAGCCGTGCGCCGTGCGCGCGCCGGCCTTCAGGACCCGAACCGGCCGCTCGGCTCGTTCATGTTCCTCGGACCGACGGGCGTCGGCAAGACCGAATTGACCAAGGCGCTGGCCAGCTTCCTGTTCGACGACGAGAGCGCCATGGTGCGTATCGACATGTCGGAGTTCATGGAGAAGCACTCGGTCGCCCGGCTGATCGGCGCGCCTCCCGGCTATGTCGGCTATGAGGAAGGCGGCGCGCTGACCGAAGCGGTGCGGCGCCGGCCCTATCAGGTCGTGCTGTTCGACGAGATCGAGAAGGCGCATCCTGATGTCTTCAACGTGCTGCTGCAGGTGCTCGACGACGGCCGGCTGACCGATGGGCAGGGCCGCACGGTCGATTTCCGCAACACGCTGATCATCATGACATCGAACCTCGGCGGCGAATATCTGGTCAATCTCGGCGAGGACCAGGATGTCGACGTCGTGCGCGACGAGGTGATGAATGTCGTCAGGGCTTCGTTCCGGCCGGAATTCCTCAACCGCATCGACGAGGTAATCCTGTTCCACCGGCTGCGCCGGCAGGATATGGGTCGTATCGTCGAGATCCAGCTCAAGCGCCTGGAAAACCTGCTTGTCGACCGCAAGATCGCGCTTTCGCTCGATCAGGAGGCGATCGACTGGCTAGCGGCCAAGGGTTACGACCCGGCCTATGGCGCGCGGCCGCTGAAGCGGGTGATGCAGAAGGAATTGCAGGACCCGCTGGCGGAAAAGATCCTGCTCGGCGAGATCCTCGACGGCTCGACCGTCAAGGTCACCGCTGGGTCCGACCGCTTGAACTTCCGCTCGAAGCCGGCAGTCGTGGCAACCGAAGCGGCCGCCTGAGCTCAAGCCAAGAGCCTGTTCCATCCCGATCGAATCGGGATGGAATTCCTATCTTCAATCTCGACCATGATCCTTTCCGAAAAACCGGCATACCCTTTTGTTACGCCGGCCTTCGGTTCATGGTCTGAAACTTGGTGGGGCGCAGATGACGTTGGACGACTACAATAGTTTCTGCGCCTCGCTGCCTTCGACGATCCATGTCGTGCAGTGGGGCGGCGCCCATGTCTGGAAGGTCGGCGGCAAGGTCTTCGCGATCGGCGGCTGGAGTGAGGGCAAGGAGCCGTTCGTTACCTTCAAATGCTCCGACATCGCCTATGACGTGCTGAGGGAGCAGCCGGGCCTTCGGCCCGCGCCCTATCTTGCCTCACGCGGCATGAAATGGATCCAGCGCCAGACCGGCGAAAGCATGGATGATGGCGCGCTGAAGGATTACCTGCGCGAAAGCCACCGTCTTGTCGTGCTGAAGCTGACGAAGCAGGCGCGCAAGGAATTGCGGCTCGCTGCCGGTTAATCGGTCAGAAATCCGCCATCTTCATGCCCGGTTCATATTGGAACCTTATCGTTGGCAACTGATTTGCTGGCGAAGGGGTTCGCCTACCACATCGGCCCGAAATCGAGTTTTGATTTTCGCAAAGCACGATGCGGAGATTTAAAGCGTTAGAGCGTCCTTTGCGCGTCGAAAAGACGCGCGGCGCTTTGAAGAGACAATGCCGGCGGCGGCAATTACGGACCGGAGAATTTGGCCATCATGTTGCGCACCATCTTCACCCTTTCAGCGCTTGCTGCCGGGCTGCTGGCGTCGAATGCGATGGCCTCGCCAATAGTGGATACCGCGCCACGGGTGGTTCGTGCCGCCAATGGCGGCGGCATTCTTGTAGCCCAGAACGGCAATCTCGATATCTACTACGATGCCAGGGGAAACCGCGTCATCGTCGATGCGGAGACCGGCAAGGTCATCGCCATCCAGCCGCCGCAGACCAGGCTCGACCGCCGCGCCTTGCGCCGCGAGCGCTTGCGCAACCTGGGACCGGTCGAGGACGACCCCTATTATCTCGACGACCCTGAGGACACGGCGCGGTTCCGCCGCAGGCAGATGGAAGACGAGGGCAGGGTCATCATACCGCCGGCTGACGAGTACGACCCCTATGGCGACAATTCGGTGGAAGCCTTCCCCGAAGCGCCACGGGATGACGGCTACGGCAACGGTTATCCGGAGGCAGCGCAGCCGGTAAAGCCGCGCACCATCGAGCGCCAGCCGCTCAACGAGGCCTCGATCGAGCCGGTCGAGCCGACGGTGCCGAACGAGCAGGCGGCCTTACCGCCAGACACAGCCCCGCCGCCAAGCACTGGCGGCAAGACGGCGGTCGACCCGTCGCTTGCGCTCGGCGCCCGCGAGGACGTGGCGGCACTGCAGGTGCTGCTCGACCGTGCCGGTGCATCGCCCGGCGTCATCGACGGACGCTTCGGCTCGAATGTCGACAAGGCACTCGCCGCCTATAACGAAATCACCGGCAGCAATCTGAAATCGACCGACGCGGTCGGTATCCAGGCGGCCCTGGCGCAATCCGGTGGCGATGCCTTCGCCTCCTACACGATCACGCCCGAGGATGCGGCCGGCCCCTATGTCGCCTCGATACCGGAGGACTACAGCCAAAAGGCCCAGCTCGATCGGATGGGCTACACGTCGGTACCCGAAGCGCTGGCCGAGCGCTTCCATATGGATGAAACCTATCTGAACAAGCTCAATCCGGACGCCAATTTCAATCGTCCGGGCACCATCATCAAGGTCGCCAATTTCGGCAGGCTGGTGGCGACGCCGGTGGCGCGCATCATCGCCGACAAGTCCAATAAGCAGGTCCGCGCCTATGATGCTGCGGGCAAGCTGGTCGCAGCCTATCCGGCGACTATCGGCTCGTCCGACACGCCGTCGCCGTCCGGCACGCATGCGGTGTCGCGTGTCGCATTGGACCCGAACTACACCTACAACCCGAACATCAATTTCAAGCAGGGCGAAAACGACAGGATCCTGACCATCCCGCCGGGGCCGAACGGCCCGGTCGGCTCGGTCTGGATTGCGCTGGACAAGCCGACCTACGGCATTCACGGCACGCCGGATCCGTCCAAGATCGGCAAGACCGAAAGCCATGGCTGCGTGCGGCTGACCAATTGGGACGCGCGCGAGCTTGCCAAGATCGTGACGCCCGGCGTTATCGTGGAGTTCGTCGACTAAAGCGCAACGCCTTCGCCCGAATCACCCGATGACCTTGCGCAGCAGTGGCGCGCGCAGCGCTGCGGCATAGATCAGCTGCACCACCAGGATGAAGCCGACGCTGAGCAACGGGCTGATCAGGCAGAGTGCAGCGCCGACGGCCCACAGGATCTGTGCCTTGACGATGCGCAGATAGACCGTTCGGGTGGTCTCCGCGTCGACACCTTCGGCCAGAAATCCGTTTTTGTCCGCGTAGCGCCAACTGGCGAGCAGCGTCAGTCCGAGCATCAAAAGATTGAACCAGTACACGAGCACCGCAGTCCTGAATTCGAGGAAGTCGGCGAGAAGGTCGGTCGAGAACGGCAGCAAGGCGATGAAGCCGAGGACACAGAGGTTCAGCGTGGCAAGCCGCCGGTCGGATTTTGCAATCAGCCCGTGTTGCGCCTGCTGGCCGAACCAGAAGATGGTCAGCGTCAGGAAGCTGAGCGCATAGGTCAGGAAGCGCGGCGCCAGTGCTGTGATCGCTGTGATCAACTCGCGTTCGGAATGCACCGTTTCATGCGCCGGCACCCTGATCTCGAGAACGATCAGGGTGAGCGCGATGGCGAACACGCCGTCGGTGATGCCGACGACGCGCCCGCGTCCTTCCGCCGAGGGTTCGAGCGGTCGTTTCATGCGGTATTTCCCCCTTGCCTGTAGCGCTGCGAGAAGCTTAGCACGGCACTTGCCGTTTGCACCCTGAGCGGCGTGATCCTGCCTGTGTGGCCAGGTTGGGCCTGGTTTCAACGAGAACAGCGTGCTGGCCGGTTGTCGCCGGCGCGCCGGCGATCTAGGTAAGGCGGCATGCACACGCCAACCAAAGTCGGTACCGGCGCCGTTCCCCTGACCGGCTCACTTCCCGCCGATACGTTCTGTCCGCAGGCGCAGCGGCGGTTCGTGCTGATCGCCGCGATCCTGGCTTCTGCGCTCGGCTTCATCGACGGGTCGGTCCTGGCCATTGCGACGCCGGCGATCCGCGTCGACCTCGGCGCCAGCCTCGCCGAGGCACAATGGATTTCCAATGCCTACGCATTGACACTCTCAGCCCTCATTCTCGTCGGCGGCGCCGCCGGCGATCGCTTCGGCCTGCGCCACTCCTTCGTCGCCGGCATCGTCCTGTTCATTGCCGCCTCGCTTGCCTGCGCGCTGGCGCCTAACCCGACGGTGCTTATTGCGTTTCGGGCTATCCAGGGTGTCGGAGCGGCCATCATGGTGCCGGGCAGCCTGGCCATTATCGCCAAAGCCTATCCGAAAAAGGAACGCGGCCGGGCGATCGGCATCTGGGCCGCAGCATCAGCACTGACGACGGCGCTCGGCCCGGTGCTGGGCGGCTTCGTGCTGTCGGCGTTCGGCGACGGCATCTGGCGGGCGATCTTCGCCATCAATCTGCCGCTCGGCCTTATCTCGGTCTATCTTCTGCTGGCCAAGGTCCCTGCCGACGCGCCGGCGGAAAAGCGCGGCCTCGATCTCGGCGGCGCTGCACTCGCCATATTGGCGTTCGGAGCTCTCGCTTACGGTCTGACCTCGATGAGCGGCGACGGGGAGGGGCTGATGTCCGGCCCGAGTATTGCCGCCGGTGCGGTTTTGCTCGTCGTGTTCATCGTCTTCGAGCGCCGGCGGCGCGAGCCGATGATCGAGCTGTCGTTGTTTCGAATCGGCGCGTTCGCGGGCGCCAATGTGGCGACCTTCTTCCTTTATTTCGCGCTGTCGGCCAATCTGTTCTATCTGCCGATGCTCATGATCGCCGGATGGGGGCTGAGCGCGGCCGAGGTCGGTTTCATCTTCCTGCCGCTTTCGGCATTGATCGCAGTGTTGTCCGGACCGGTCGGCCAGTGGTCCGACCGCATCGGGCCTCGCTTTCCGATCGCCAGCGGCAGTCTGGTTGTGGCTCTTGCCTTTGCCGGACTTGCCCTGCTGGCCTATTGGGGCATCCACAATTTCTGGATCGGGGTATTCCCGCTGATGGCTCTGATGGGGTTCGGCATGGCGCTGGTGGTATCGCCGCTGTCGCGGGGGGGGGGGGGGGCGGGGGGGGGCGGCGGGGGCGGCGCGGGGGGCGGGGGGGGGGGGGGAGGGGGCGGGGGGGAGGGCGAGAG